>WQXE01000112.1 GCA_009784995.1 Treponema sp.
AAAAGACACAAAAAAGGCGCCTCAAAAGACGCTTAAAGAAAAACGCGAACAAAAGAAAGCCAAAAAGAATAACAAAAAAGAAGACTAAATTAAGTTATTAACTTTTCTCTTTATTAGTTGTTAAATTAATAGAATGAGTAGAATTTTAATTCCGGGTGTTTTAATAATATTACTTTGCTCCTGTGCAGGCAGCGGCAATAAAACCGCATCCTACGATTTTACAAATATACGGCGCGGAACGCTGGAACGCGTGGTTTCATCAAGCGGGACTATCAATTCAACGGCTACTGTTAGAGTTTTACCCCGAATGAGCGGCAGGGTAGAGGTGGTTTATGTTGATTACAACGATATTGTCGAAAAAGGTCAGGTTTTAGCCCGCCTTAATACCGACCTGCTTCGCCTTCAAAGAGACCAATTAAGCGCTTCGGTACAAAAAGCCCGGGCGAATTATGAATTACAGCTAATTAACTACCGTACCCAGGAGATTTTGGCGCAAAGGAACCTGATTTCCGAGTTTGAGCTTAGAACATCAAAAACATCACTGGATAACCAGGCGGCTGATTTGGCTGTTGCGGAAGCTAACCTTAGAGTTAAAGAAACAGAAATAACCCAATACGCTTTTATAACATCTCCAATAGACGGTATTGTTCTTGACCGAAATATCAATGTCGGCGATACAGTTGTAGATAGCGCGAACAGTAATTCTTCAAGTATTTTTATGATCGCGGAAAACCTGCGGGAAATGCAAATCGAAGCGACTGTAAGCGAGCTTGATGTTACATCGATACACAGGGGACAGCAGGTTCGTTTTTCTCTGGAAAGTCTGCCGGGACGCAGGTTTCTGGGAGTGGTTGAAAATCTGCGGATGGTTCCTGTTGTTTCAAACAATATTGTTTCATATACGGTAATTATAAATGTTGATAATAGCGACGGCTCCCTTTTACCGGGTATGACCTGCGCTGTAGATTTTATTGTAGAACGAAGCGAAAATATTTTGCTTGTTTCAAATGCCGCCTTACGTTACCAGCCGACAACATTAAACTCTGACCAAATCTCCGATATGGTTTTTAACGCGAGCCTAACGAACATGAACGAAGAACAAAGACAAGCGGCAATAGAAGCGAGGGAACAGGCTAGAGCGCAGGCTTCGCAAAGACAGAATCAAACCCAAAATAATAATCAGGGTTTTAACCAGTTAATGATGGGACCGCAGCCTGTCCAAAGAACAAGCGGCAGGCAATCAGGGCAGGGTGGCGCAGGTCAGAGGCGAGGCGAGGCGACAGTGATTACGCGTAATCTTTGGTTTATTAACGATGACGGCAGACTTGATGTAATTCAGGTTCGCACCGGTATAAGCGATGGTATATCAACAGAGATTTTTATCGCGGAAGATATGGAAAATAAACAGGTAATTTTACGAGAGAGGCTTTAGTGTTAGCTGGAAACGCGGTTATACAAATGTCTCAAATCAAACGTGAATACCGCATGGATGTTAAAAACGCGGTTGTTGTGCGGGCTTTAAGAGGAGTGGATTTTTTCGCGGAGGAAGGTGAGTTTGTTTCTGTAATGGGACCTTCAGGCTCCGGTAAATCTACCTTAATGAATATACTTGGCTGCCTTGACAAACCGACAAGCGGATCTTATACATTAGACGGCATCGAAACTTCTAAATCAAATTCAGATACATTCGCTTATATACGAAACCAAAAAATCGGTTTTGTGTTTCAATCTTTTAACTTGTTGGCGAGGACTACCGCGCTTGAAAATGTCGAGCTTCCTCTTTTTTACCGTCAAAAAAATAAAGATAAAAAAAAACATTCAACTTTTAATAAAAGCTTAAATAGAAAAGATAAAGCGGCAGCTGTTTTAAACGAAGTCGGATTGGGGGATCGAATGGATCACTTTCCTTCGCAGCTTTCAGGCGGACAGCAGCAGCGTGTCGCTATAGCGAGAGCGATGGTAAATGACCCGGCTTTCATTCTCGCGGACGAACCGACAGGTAATCTTGATACAGGCATGACTCTTGAAATTATGGGGCTTTTTCAGCAATTAAACGACAAAGGCAAAACGATCATAATGGTAACTCACGAACCCGAACTCGCGGTTTATACAAAGCGCATTATCACACTGCGGGATGGATTGCTTATTTCGGACAAACCTGTTTTAGAAAGACGTAACGCCGCTGACGATCTTGTTCAATGGAAAAAATCCCATTCATTAATTACAGAGGATATATGATTTTTATTAACCACGAACCACACGAACCAAAACTTTGCGTCTTTGCCGAACCTTTGGTTCGAAGTTTGCGTGAGATATTTGGAGTTAATTCTTGAATATACTGCAGCTTTTACATACATGTTTTCGCTCCATCATGCGCAATCGTATGAGAAGCCTCTTAACATCTTTGGGAATTATAATTGGTGTCGGCTCTGTAATAATTATGGTAGCTCTTGGTGAAGGGTCTCAGCGCGAAATCGAAGCTCGCATTACCGCGATGGGAACAAACCTTTTGCAAATAATGCCGCAAAGGCAGATGAGCCGCTCAGGGCAGCAGGTTATGATGCGCGTTAACGCGTTTACAAAAAGAGATATTCAAAAACTGCGTGATGAGTCAAGTTTTATTACCGCTATTTCCGGGATAACGCAAAGCAGTACCAATGTTTCCGGATTGCAAGGTAACGCGCAAGTTTCGATACAAGGCGTAGAACCGGAATTTTTTATCGCGCGTAACTGGAGAGTAATCGAAGGTTTTTATTTTGATGATGAAGATATGTATCTTAGAAACAGGGTAGCAGTGCTTGGGCAGACTACCGCGAGAAATTTATTCGGGCAGCCCAACGCCGCTCTTGGCGAACAAATTAGAATAGGAACAAATTATTTTTTGGTTATAGGGCTTTTGGAAAATAAAGGCGCGAGTTTCGGCGGTAATGATCAGGATGATATTATATTGGTTCCGATGGATACAGCTTTAACACGGCTTTCCAATTCACGTAATATAAATCAAATTGTTTTAAGCGTAATAAATAAAGATTACATGGACGCGGCGCAAAAAGAAGCTGAATTAATTTTGCGTGAATCGCGCGGCATCGCGGAAGGCGCTTCTCCGGATTTTATGATAATGAATCAGGCGGACATGATCGATATGGCATCCGCGACTTCAAGGACATTAACCACTCTTTTAGCCGCGATCGCGGGTGTTTCGCTTTTGGTTGGCGGCATCGGCATTATGAACATTATGCTGGTTTCCGTTACTGAAAGAACCCGCGAAATTGGAATCAGGATGGCGGTTGGCGGAAGAAAACGCGACATTCTTTTTCAATTTTTAACAGAGTCGGTTATTCTTAGTATAATGGGAGGGTTGTTGGGAGTTGGTTTAGCTTTCCTTGTGTGTAGATTATTGCTAATGATGGGTATTCCAACAGCGATAAATCCGTTAATTGTAGCGGCGTCTACTTTATTCGCCGCGTTTGTGGGAATAATTTTTGGATATTACCCCGCGCTCAAAGCCGCCCGCTTGTATCCAATAGATGCATTAAGGTATGAGTAGAATAGTATGGAATTTAATCTCGCAAACTTCGAACCAAAGGTTCGGCAAAGACGCGGAGTTTTGATTTGATATATTATATTAAACTCTGCGCCTCTGCGTCTCTGCGAGAGAAAATAAGGAGTAAATTTTTGAAGAATATATTATTATGTTTATTTCTGTTTTGTAATTTAAGTATTTTTGCGCAGGAGATAGACCTTGAGCAGGCGAGAGCTTTAGCGCTCGCTAACTCCCGTTCTCTCGCGAAATACGAACTCGCGATTCGTACTAGTTTATTAAACGAAAGAAACCAGTTTTATTCGATGCTGCCGCAAGTAACAGCGGGTTATAACGCGAATTCTGTTTTTATGAATAATTGGGAATTTGTAAATCCAATAGATTCATTTAACGCAAACGCTTCTATTTCAATTTCGCAGGTTATTTTTCAGGGTGGAAAAAGTTTTATCGAAAAAGCGATAAGAGCGATAGAAACAGAAAATGTCAGAAACGAAGCGCTTGGCTAATATTTTAATGTGCTTGACGCGATTGATAACGCTTATTACGCGGTACTGGAAGCGGCAGCCGCGCTTGAAGCGGAAGAATCATCTTTGCAAACATCAATATTAACCTTTGAAATCGCGCAAATACGCGCGGCTAATGGGATAATTAATCAAGGTGATTTTCTTAGAGCGCTCGCGGACAGAGAATCGCGTGAAAACTCCCGTAATCAGGCACAGCGTAATCTTAATTTAAACTTAACCAGGTTTAAGAATTTACTTGGAGTTTCCGGAACCGTTTTTCCGCAGCCGATAAACTTTGAAAATTATGACGATATTCTTTTGTATTTAACAGGTATTTCCAATGAAGAAGCGGATTTATTATACGATGAATTTTGGAATATACTTGTAACAGTAAATCCTTCGATTACAAGAGCGATAAATAATTCAAAAAGAGCGGAGTTTAATTTAACAAGTATAACAAGAGATTACTCTCCTGTAATTAGAGCGGATATTTCTTCTGATGTTTTAAGATATTCAACCGCAAACGGATTTGAATCGCTTAGAGGTAATGGAAGTTTTTCCATAAGAGGTACCATACCGCTTGATTTTTGGGTTTTATCCAACAGGGTAGAGCGAAGTATAATTAGCCGCGATTCCGCCGCGATAGATTATATAAATACAGAAAAATCTTTGGAAATTGAACTGTTAAACGCTCTTTCAAATATATTAACACAGGCAAGCTCGGTTTTATCGTCTCGGCGTTCGCTTGAATATACGCAAAGACATTATGAGTTTGTTTCGGAACGTTACAGATTATCGTTAAGCTCTGTTTCAGACTTAAACGAAGCGACAACTCTTTTTATAAATAGCCGTAATAATCTAAACAGAGCAAGTTACAGTTTCCTGCAAAGTCTTTCCAGGTTGCGATCATTATGCGCCCTGGACGACGAAGAAAAATTACTAGAGATTTTTTTCACGCAAAGACGCTAAGGAAAACTAATATTTTTAGCTTGAAACATTTTTATAAAAATGTTAAGATTATCATAATGATACAAAAAACCAACATGAATTCAAATTCTCTCTCTCTCATATTATAGAAGAAACTTTACAATTTTCCCCAAAAATATTTTTTCACGGGATAGATCTGTCCATAATAATTTAAAGGAGACTTAATCATGAAAAAAGGTACGAAATCTATAGGAATTATTTTTCTTGCGATTCTTATTGGATTTACATTTATTACTTGTGATCCTGAAGGTGATGCTTGTACTCATACCGCAGGAGCTGCCGCAACTTGTTCGACAGCACAAACTTGTACTAAATGTAGCGGTGTAATACAAGCTGCGCTTGGACACCAAACAATAGATTGGTCTACATATGTTCCAACGACTGGACATGTAAGTTGTGATCGTAGTGGTTGTACAGGTGGTTTTGCTAAAATCGGCGATGCAGGACAAGCAGGCGGGATTATTTTCTATGTTGATAAAAATGGTTTTAAACTGTACCAGGGAACAAATAATACACTTGCTTCAGATACATATATAACCGTTTATTATTTGGAAGCATGGACTGAAAGTGTACCTTCTATAAGATGGAGTTGGGCAAATCAACCAACATGGTCACCAGATGAATATACAGATGTACCATTAGTCCAACAGGCACACGATACAGGTAATCCGACACAATGGATAGGATATGGTTTAAGAAACACAAGATTAATAATATCTGCAATGAACGCAATGGTTTCCCCTAATAATGAAGACACGCTACGAGGTGATAGAGCCGTTCATGTAGCGTCAACCACAAAGGGTGGAAAAGACGATTGGTTCCTACCCAGTGTAGATGAATTAAACGTTATGTATATTGCTAGTACGGAACCTAACTCAGTATCAGGTCTTCCGACATCAGGCTGGCACTGGTCTTCCTCGCAGGTTTATGTTGAGCACGCATGGGATCAGTGTTTTGACTTTGGCTATATGGTCAGCAACGTTGGCAAGAGTTATCCATATGATGTCCGTGCTGTTCGGGCTTTTTAAAAATTGTGGTGCATGCACGACGTTCTATTTAATAAATAATAACCACGGAGGAATGATAAAAAGTTAACCAGAGACAGTTAGGTAAATGAAGTATAACCTGTAGGTAACATATCGACAGGGGAAGGCTATGACCCGCGTTTGTGTCTGGTCTACGAGATCGTC
>WQXE01000113.1 GCA_009784995.1 Treponema sp.
TAAGAACGATTATCACCCAGGGCGCGAGAATAAATATTGTAGACAGCAACGGAAAAACACCGTTAAGAGCGGCGATTGATCTTGACGCGTGGGACTGCGCTAAAATTATCGCGGACGCGGGAGCTGATCCTTTTATCGCGGCGGTTGATAATAAAACACCTGTAGAAATTTCTTTTTCCAAAAGTAATGAATGTATAAAAGCGATTTTTTCAGGCAGAATGTTAAACGCAAGAGACAGTTTTGGAAACAGTGTTTTGCATTTCGCCGCGCGGCATGGAACTACGGAAGCGATTTATACCCTGCTTGAATTTGGCGCGAATAAATCTGTTAGAAATATCGCTTCAGAAAGCGCCTATGATATTGCTATAAGGTGGAACCGCGGGGATAACGCGGAAGTTTTAAAATTAAATTGACAGATATTTGACTAATGTCTGACAGACTGGCTCATCTGGATAGAGCGTCAGCCTCCGGAGCTGAAGGTGGTGGGTTCGAGTCCCGCGTCTGTCAACGATTTGAAAGATAGACATATAAATTAAAGTTGACAAATATATACTAGAACTTATTATATGTGGGACTCGAAACTTTTTTGCGGCTTTGAGGAACCATCGGTTCCGAAGAGCAAACGTGCAGGACGCACGTTTAGCAAAAAAGACGGCCTGGAAAACCGAAACAGGATGTTGAGGTTTGGAAGGCGAGTCCCGCGTCTGTCATTATATGTTGAGGTTTGGAAGGCGAGTCCCGCGTCTGTCATTTAATGCAAATGCAAAACTTATCGAGTTTTGCAACAGGCTCACTTGCCACAATAATAAAAAAAATATTATAATTTCACATTGATAGGTAAGAAACCTATAAAGTTTCTATTCTAAAACTAAAATTCGGGGGAGAAATGCATCAATTATCCAGTCTTAAAGGGCGTTCTTTGGTAGAACCGGAAGATTTTACGCTTGAAGAGATGGAATTGTTGTTTTCTTTGGCTGAAAAGATAGAAAAAGAAGAAAATTACCTTAGAGATAGCTGCCGAGGCAAGCTCCTTGCCGCGCTTTTTTTTGAACCAAGTACGCGAACACGCCTCAGCTTTGAAGCCGCCATGTTGCGGCTTGGAGGCAGCTGCTTTGGATTCGCCGAACCGGGTTCCAGTTCCGCGTCAAAAGGAGAAAGCTTAGCCGATACAATTCGCATGGCGGCAAGTTACGCCGACACAATTGTAATGAGGAATCCCAAAGAAGGCGCCGCTCTTTTGGCGACACAATATTCAACTGTTCCTGTTATTAACGCGGGTGACGGAGGGCATCATCATCCTACCCAAACATTAACTGACCTTTTAACCATTAAACGTCTTCATGGAAATATCGAAAATATTACCGTAGGTTTTTGCGGCGATTTAAAATTTGGCAGAACAGTTCATTCACTCGCTAAAGCGCTTGCACGTTACAATAATATAAAAATGATATTTATTTCTCCATCAGAATTGGTTTTGCCTGAATATATAAAAAATATGTTTAAAAAACAAAATATCGAATTTACCGAAAGAGAAAATCTGGAAAAGTCCATGCCGGAAATTGATGTTCTTTATATGACAAGAGTTCAGCGCGAAAGATTTTTTAACGAAGATGATTATATCCGTCTTAAAGATACTTATGTTTTAAATACCGAAAAAATGGCCGCCGGTAAAGAAAAATTAATTGTTTTACATCCGCTTCCAAGAGTAAACGAAATCTCGATAGAAATTGACGCTGACCCAAGAGCCGCGTATTTCGCTCAGGCAAAATACGGAATGTATGTAAGAATGGCTCTTCTCGCCTCGATACTGGGGGTTTTATGTTAAACATAGAGGAAATTAAAAACGGTATTGTTATTGACCATATTAAAGCGGGACTTGGTATTCGTATTTATAACTGGCTGCGCCTTGATAAAGTTCCATACACAGTTGCCTTTGTAGCTAACGCGTCATCCGCGAGAAGCGGCAGAAAAGATATTATAAAAATAGACAATACAATTTCTATAAACCTTGATGTTCTTGGATTAATCGACCCAAATTTAACTGTAAACATTATAGAAAATGAGCGCGTAACAAAAAAAATAAAACTTACCCTCCCAAAAAAAGTTGAAAATGTTTTAATATGTAAAAATCCACGCTGTATAAGTTCTACAGAAAAATATTTAACTCATGTTTTTCATTTGGAAAACCCTGATGTTAAAACATATCGATGTGAATACTGCGATGAAATAATATCTGTTGGAGATTTTAAATGATAGCTATAGACAGGTTATATGAAAGCGTAAAATCAAAAGGGCATGTTTGTATCGGTCTGGATACATCCGCGGATTATGTACCTCAGCTAGAAAGAAAAAAAGCGGGAAACGACGCTCTAGCCGTACTTGCGTTTAACAAAGCGTTAATCGACGCTACTTATGATGTCGCCGCCTGTTATAAAGTTCAAATCGCGTATTATGAAGAAATGGGGCTTGAAGGTTTAAATACATATTCACAAACATTAAAATACATACGCGAAAAAGGCGCTATTGTGATCGCGGATATAAAAAGAGGTGATATCGCTGATACCGCCATTCGTTACGCGAAAGCTCATTTTTCCGGCGATTTTCAATCGGATCTTGTAACACTTAGCCCGTATATGGGTATGGATTCGGTAGAACCGTGGCTTAAAGAAGCGCAATTAAACGGCAAAGGCGCGTTTGTTTTAATGAGAACCAGTAATAAGGGTATGAAGGATTTTCAATATCTTGAAACAACACAAACAGGAAAAAAAGTTTATAATGTTCTGGGTGATAAAATGACAGAGCTCGCTAACCAATATAAGGGTGAATGTGGTTACGGTATGTTTGGCGTTGTTGTCGGTTGTACGGAAAGGGATGAAGCCGCGCGAATAAGGCAAAGTTACCCTGCTCTCTTTTTTCTTATACCCGGATACGGCGCGCAAGGCGGCGCGGCGCAGGATGCTGTTTTATTATTAAATAACGGAAACGGCGGCGTAGTTAACGCGTCGCGCTCGATAATAACTGCCTGGCAGCAAAATGAAAACAAGGAAAGCGCCGATAATTTATTCGCCGCTAAAGCCGCGCGAGAAGCGGCGATAAAAATGCGAGATGAAATATTAGTGTTATTAAAATCCGGAGAAAAGTTATGAGCAACTATTTGATTTGCGAATTATATAAAAATACTCCAATAAACGAAGAGTTTTTTATTTTACAATTTGTGTGGGAACATGAAATTCCAAAAGCGGGACAATTTTTTATGTTAAAACCGCAGAGAGGTACTGTTTTCCTGCCGCGTCCCATCAGTATTTTTGAATATAATCATGATTCTAAAATTGTAAAATTTTTAATTTCCAAACGCGGAAAAGGTACACTGGAATTGTCACAATTAAACGCGGGTGAAAAAGTTCAAATGGCAGGTCCGCATGGAAACGCATGGTCCGATTTTTTACCGGAAAGCGGAAAAGTATTGCTTGTCGGCGGAAGCGCCGGTGTCGCGCCTCTCGCGGCTCTTACAGCGGAAAAACAGGGTTATGAATTTCATTTATACGCTGGTTTCAGACAGGGGTTTAATGAAAAAGAAGAAGAAAATATAATGCTTGGAGCCGCTGTTAATTCAAAAAAAATTGTAATATCAGCGGAAGACGGCAGAAACGCTTTAATCGGACGTATTACGGATTTTTTATACGAACCTGAAGCTTATGATGTAGTTTTTGGCTGCGGTCCAATGCCGATGTTACACGCGTTAAGAAAAAAATGTGAACAAAAAAAAGTACCTTGTTTTATTTCTTTGGAAAGCAGATTTGCCTGCGGAGTCGGCGCGTGTCTCGGCTGTACTATTTATACTGATAATGGCAACAAACGTTGCTGTAAAGAAGGTCAATTTTCCCCGCGCGAGAGGTGATATTCGATGAATGATTCAAATGAAAATGTTGTTAATGACACCATTGTTAAAGAACAAAATAATGAAGTTGATCTGTCTGTTAATCTTATGGGAGTTAAACTAAAAAATCCTGTAATTGCCGCTTCAGGTACATTTGGCAACTCAAGTGAATATTCCGATTTTTTTGATGTTTCACTTCTTGGCGGTTTATGCACAAAAGGTTTAACAATAGTTCCGCGCGCCGGAAATAAAGGCGTTCGCGTTTGGGAAACTCCTTCCGGTTTATTAAATTCAATAGGGCTGGAAAATATCGGTATTGTTGATTTTATCGAAAAAGATTTACCTAATATGAAAAAGCTTGGACCAGCCATAATCGCGAATCTATCAGGCGGTGAATCAGATGAATATGTTAAAGGAGCCGTTTTATTAAACGAATCATCCGTTGACATTATTGAACTTAATATTTCATGTCCGAATGTAAAGGTTGGCGGAATGGCATTCGGTCTTGATCCCGGAACTGCGGCTGCTTTGGTTTCGGCTGTAAGGCGCGTTTGCCGCGATAAACCGCTAATGGTTAAACTTTCGCCTAACGCGCCTTCTCTTTCCGCTGTCGCGCTCGCGTGTGTTAACGCCGGAGCGGACGCTCTTTCGTTAGTAAATACATTTAAAGCGATGGCGATAGACATAATTAATAGAAAACCTGTTTTTGAAAATACAACCGCGGGACTTTCCGGACCCGCGATAAAACCCATCGCGCTTCGCATGGTTTGGGAATTATTTGAAACCTTAAAAGATTCCAATATACAGGTACCAATTGTAGGATTAGGCGGAATATCCTGTACGAATGACGCGCTGGAATTTTTAATGGCTGGAGCCTGCGCCATTCAGGTAGGCTCCGCTACTTTCGCGAATCCGCTTACCATGATTGAAATTATCGATGGTTTAAAACAATACATGACAGCTAACAAACTTAACTCTTTAAGTGATATTTCTATTAGAGGTTTATATGGAAAAGATTATTAATTTACTTAGAGAATCTGGCGCGATGCTAGAAGGGCATTTTCTTTTAAGCTCCGGTAAACATTCGGACAGATATTTTCAATGCGCGAAATTATTACAATATCCGGAAAAAACCAAAATTGTTTTTGAACAAGTCGTTTCACAAATCACCCAGGATATTAAAGACGGCAAATTAAAAATTGATCTTGTCGTAGGACCCGCGATGGGCGGTATAATCGCGGCTTGGGAAGTCGCGAGGCAATTAAATATTTGCGCTATTTTTACAGAAAGAGATGAAAACGGCGTTATGTGTATCAGGCGCGGATTTGAAATACAAGAAGGACAAAATGTACTTATCGTAGAAGATGTTGTTACAACAGGAAAATCTTCGATGGAATGCGCCAAAGCGCTTGAAGCCGCTGGCGCGAAAATAGCCGCGCTAGCCTGTGTTGTTGACAGAAGAGCCGAAGGTGTTCAGGATATTCCCTGGACTTTTTACCCCGCTGTAAAATTACAGGCAAAAACCTGGGACGCCGGCGAATGTGATTTATGCAAACAAGATCTACCTTTGGAAAAACCGGGCTCCAGAAAGATAGTTTAATATTGTAATTATTTTTACAGATTTTTTCACCACGAATTAATCGAATAAATTCGAAATATAGATTATCAGATTTATATACTAATCCTAAGAGTCTAATAAAATCAGAGAATCTTCATCCATTTTTGGAACTGGAAGTTAAAGTATTTAACATTAATAAAGGAAAAAATAGTGAAATAATTGATCGCTGTAAAAAACTTTCAGAATATTGTATATTTATCGCAAAAATTCATGAATTTTGGAATGAACTTGGCAGTCTTGAAAAAGGAATAGAAAAAGCTATAAAATATTGTTCAGGACATGGTATACTGGATCAGTTTTTAGAAATTCATGGCTCGGAGGTACTTAATATGTTATACGCCGAATGGAATTTGGAAGACGCTATCGCATTCGCTCGTGAAGAAGAACGTGAAGAAAAATCCAAGACCATCGCCCAAAACGCTCTAGCGAAAGGTTTAACGCCAGAACTAATACAGGAAATTACAGGGCTGGACTTGGAAACCATACGGGAATTAAACAGCTAACCAAAAACGGTAGCTGCTACTGATTAAGAATTTTCAACCACGAACCACACGAAGGTTCGTGATATTGCGATAATTACCTATAGTTAATTCGCACCCATACGCTAAATACTTGCTACATAAGGACTTAGCGTTGCTAGTTCGGTA
>WQXE01000114.1 GCA_009784995.1 Treponema sp.
GAATTTGTAAAAAAGTAACGAATTTCGTAAATTCCCCACTCTGTTTGCATGTATTTGCCGTTTGCGGTCCTGGAAACCGTTGTTTCATGCACATCCAACTCTTTTGCGATGTCTGAAAGGGTAAGGGGAGCCAAAGATTTGGGACCGTTTAAAAAAAAGGAACGCTGAAACTCTAAAATAGCGTTCGCGACCCTTATTAATGTCTGGTTTCGCTGGCTTAAATGATTGATAAAAAGCCGAGCCTCCCTGATGTTTTCCCTTGCGAAATTTCGTGCCGCAGCATCTTTGCTTTCGCCGAATTTTTCAAAATTGGAACTGATACCCAAAACGGGGAAAACATCGTCATTTAGTTTGA
This sequence comes from Treponema sp., assembly GCA_009784995.1. Lineage (GTDB taxonomy): Bacteria > Spirochaetota > Spirochaetia > Treponematales > Breznakiellaceae > WQXQ01. Next base: position 356 of record WQXE01000114.1, read on the forward strand.
TGGTAAATTCGTCATTGTCTCTTTCAACTTTTATGTCTGGAATGACATAACGCACTTCGTTTGACATCGAAACAAAAGCCCTGCCAGGATATGGAGAAAGTGTTTTTAAAAAGTCGCAAATATCACGTGTATCTTCTTCGTCCAGCCCGATTTTTTTCGCGAGAACGCTGTATTTTTCCCGTTCCAAAAGTTCAAGTTCGTCCAGTATTTTTTCTATAAAATTATTCAAATTATCTCTCGTAAAGGCGTCGAACCTGTGGTTCGCAAGGCGCATAGATTCAGAGGAGAGAGTAATTTGACTTTGTAATGATTCTTTATAGTTATTTGTACAACAGCCTATTGGATCAAGTCTCTGGACTAATTTTATAGCTTCGGTTAGCCCTGGCTGTTCTTCCGCGAAAAGGGTTTGCGGTTTTTCTTTATGAAAGCCGTCGTCATTTAGGTTTTGAATTAACGTTTCAGCGATGATCCTCAATTTTTTATCTACAGGCTCAAGCTGTAATTGACGCAGTAAATGTTCTTGTAAAGTTTCGGATCGGGTAAGAGTGCCTTCGATAAAACGCCTGTGTTCGTCCGAAACCTGCTGGCTTTTTCTGGTGCTGTTGGAAATTGTTTTTACATTTTTATATTCTTCCAGAGGAACAGTGCTTTTGTCATCGATTAATTCCAATGCGGGGTTTTTTTCCAGCTCCTGTTCGATCCTTTCGCGCAGTTCCGTGATAGGCATTCCCATCAGTTTTATCGACAGAAGCATCTGCGGATTCATTTTGAGACGCTGTTCCTGTACAAACGACGGCCGCTGTAGCTGCATAGCTAATGATAGCAGAAATTTATGCTGTTATATACATGTATAAAAGGAAGAAAAGCGATCTGCGGAAATCCTTGTCAGCTATTCCATCACATACATAGTACAGGCGGCGCATGTTTCTGTTCAGAAAAACGCTGGAAGAGTCTGCTTTCGGAGCCATCCTGTGTCAAAAATGAAGAAATTATTATTAACCCTAGAAAGATATACGCATTTTAGACACAGGACTTTTATTCTCTCTAATTTTCGTTACTTGTTTACATGTCTCCTGCCGCAGGGAATTCCAGAAATGTTTTTCTGCCCAGCCCCTGCTCCGCCTGTAAAAAGAAAGTTATTAAAAACATTATATGTTACAGGTGTGTCACCGTGTTTTACGCTTCTACCTGATATAATTTACATCATTTTTCAGCGTTACCTTAGCTGGTTCATGACACTTAAAATTGCTTTTATATTTTCATCTGCATATTGCTGTAAAATATTTTTCTCTTCATTTGAAAGAAGCGCATCAGCTTTTAATAATTCATATGGTTCAATCTTTAATACAGAAGCTATTTTTACTAGTGTATTTGGTGAAATCCAAGCTTTACACCGCTCAATATCACTTAAGAAATTTGTAGATATATCTACTTTTTCTGCTAAAGTTGTTTGAGATAGATTATTTATTTGCCGGCAACGTTTAATATTATTGCTTAATATACCCCTAAGTTCTAGTTCTTCCATTATTTATTTACCTTATATCGATAATTAAAGCTATTAGCTTGACAAAAATTCAAATAGGTAATAGTATTAAATATCGGTATTACCGATATTTATAGAATTAATTAATCATTCTTTGGAGGTTTTATGTATAACAATATCGGAATTAAAATAAAATTAAGAAGGAAAGTAATGACTTTAATTAAGGATAAAATATGAAAAAATCAACTAAACGTAAAATACTGGCAAGTGTATTGGCCATCGTAAAAGTTCTAACCCCATCGGTAACGGCCCTCGCTTTTATAACTTGTGACAACCAGGCAGAGGAAAATACAGATCATCTAATTGTTAGACATCGGAGTAAAAAAATAACAAATTTGTTTGACAATAATGCATCGGTAACTGTTCAGGGTATTTTTAATGAAGCCGATTTAGATATCGCCGCCAATAAAATTAGAGATGCGTTTAACTATAGATTTTTCAATGAATCGTATGATACCCAACAGACTACATTTAGAGCCGTATATACTAACAAGCAAATCATTATTGCATTGGAAAAGAACCCAACTTTTACCCAGTATAACGCAACTCTTAATGGAAGTTCTTTTTCCATTAATTACGCCATTCTGGATAATACAGACACATTAAAATTCGCATTACATCGTGCAACTCAAGTATTAGGCGGCAATACATTCACACCAGAAATAGTCAAAGTAATTCCAACTGTAAAAAAGATGATGCACATGTAATATGTACCGCTTTTTATTACTTTCTTTGTACAGGCGTAGCATGGGGTGGGCAGAAAAATATTTCTAGAATTCTCTGCGGCAGGAGACATTTATTCAAGCTAAGAAAATTAGAGAGAATAAAAGTCCTGCGTTAAAAATGTACATAGCTTTCTTTGTTAAATAAATAATTCTTCATTTTTAAAGTAGGATAGCTCCGAAAGCAGGTTCGTCTAGTGTTTTTTTGAACAGCAGCAAACACCGCCTGTACTTTATAAATTAATTTCTCCATGTTATAATGTAGTTCTATTATTGGAGGTATTAATATGGTTGTAAATAATGATTTGATTACGTGGTCTGATAAGTTTTCCAGCGGGGTAAAACTGATAGACGATCAACATAAGGAATTGGTGGAGCTGGTAAACGAAATGTTTAACCATGTTACAGGTAATGATCTTCAGGAGCATAATTATTTTAACAGGGTTATTAACGACGCGGTTTCATATGTTAAAAAGCACTTTACCACAGAAGAAAAATTAATGATCGCGACCAAATTCGACGGTTATGCCGAACATAAAAAAGAACACGAAACTTTTATTCTTGCTGTTGTAGAAAATATTAAAGATTACGAAGCCGGAAAAAGACTGACACTTTCTACTTTTACAAGATTTTTAAAAGACTGGGTTTTATCTCATATCGCTTTAATGGATAAAAAATATTTTGAGTATTTTAAAAAGGTTGCCACAAGGAAAGCTGACGGTAAACTGAGTATTAATTCGGAAGATATACGCAACGCCTCGGTTTAGGTGTCAGTTACTCTTTGAGCGTACAGTTTATTGTCGCGCGGGCGTTTGCCATAAAAGCCTCTTTCGGCTGGAAGGAAAGTAAAGTTTCGTTGCCGTATTTTTTGAAAAAAAGGTCGAGCATTTCTTCTTCGTTGTGATTTTTTTCTTTCATTTCTATAATAAAATCCCGGCAGGTTACATTGGCGGTTAGCGCTTTATCAAAATATTCGTTTGTGTCTTCGTCGTTTGCGATTCCGCGATGAGGCAGTGACAAAAATTTGTAAGGCATATCGCGGCATTTTTCTATCGATTTTATCGAATCATTATAACTTGTTAAATAACATGGATACATAAAACCGTCGGGCATCAATACACCGGGCGTTTCATTTAATAGAAGCAATCGCATTTCCGGAATGAAATAACAAAGTGAATCCCGTGTGTGCCCTGGTGTTTCCAAAACTTCGACACTTATTTCTCCCAATGGGATTTTATCACCGTCTTTTACAATAATATCCGCCGCGAACGCGTCATCGTTATAGGATAAATCGCGTGTTATTCCATTTGTCTTCGCGGCATTGAGCGATAACTCGCGGATAACCCTGCGAGGTGTATCTTTTAGAAGTACTGCGGCTCCGGCTTGACATGTTACAATTTGAACATCGGACCAAACATTTCTAAAAAACGGAAGCGCACCAATATGATCGTAATGTGTATGTGTCATAAAAATATAATCTAAGGGTCTGTCTTTAAGAGCGTTTTTTACATTATTTATGGTTTCGTCCGCGCAGAATAACATGCCGCAGTCAAAAAGAGCGGTTTTTTCCTTTCCGATTAAAAGCTGACCTTCGCTTGAATTGTGTACTATGCAATTTATATATCTATCCATCATGGTAGAAATATTTTGCCATGTTTTTTGACTTTTTTCTATACATGATGAATGAATTTTCTTATCTCCGAAACCAAATAAAACGACCCCGTTCCAAGTATCGGAAGGTATTCGCACTCTTCTTCATTTAATATTCTTTGTGCCTTGCGAACCGAAGGTTCGGCGTCTTCGAACCTTCGGTTCGCGTGTGAGGTCTTCGCAAATAAAATCGCTTTTTCTACAGCTTCCTTTGTATCCAATATAAGTTCTGTCTTTTCTTTTCCTGTAATCGCGGTAAACGCTTCGTACACTTTTTGCGGGTTGCTGATTTTAAAAGTACCCGGGGTAGTGATAATTATTTTTGAAAAATATGAATGCGCGATTTTCGCCATCGCGTGTTCGTCCTTGTCCGCGGCGCAGCCGAAAAGCAAAACGCCGTCTTTACCATACAGCGAACAAAATGTTTCTATACATAACATTAGACTTTCCGGTGTGTGCGCGCCGTCAATTATTAACGGCGGTTGTTCCGAGATTTTTTCAAAACGCGCGGGGATTTTTAAGTTTGCGAGTCCGCGGCTGATTGCGTCTTCAGCGATTTTTGGGAAAGCGATTTTTAATGCTGTTATGGCAAGGGCGGCGTTTTCTGCCTGAACTTTTCCGGGTAAAGGAATTGTAAATAGAAGAGGTTCACACGGAGGCACGGAGGCACAGAGAGGTTTTGGTACGAAAACACTATTTCCTCCGTGAAACTCCGTGTACTCCGTGGTTAAATTCTTGTTTTCTAGTTCTTTGAATAATAAATTAAATTCCGTACCTTGTTGTGTAATCTTTATGTCCGAGATCTCCGCAACCTCCGGGAAGTAATACAACGGGCTGTTTTTTTCTAACGCCTTGTTTTTAAAAACTTCCAATGCTTCGTCACATTGTTTTGCCAATACAAGCGGTTTGCCATCCTTTATTATCCCTGCTTTTTCTCCGGCTATCTTTGCGATTGTATCACCTAAAAAAGATGTGTGTTCAAGTTCGATTAATGTAATTACGCTGACTAACGGGTCAAGTACATTGGTGGAATCCAGTCGCCCGCCCATTCCTGTTTCTACTACCATTACATCACATTTACCTTTTCGGGCGCATAGGAAAAAAAGCAAGGTTAATAGTTCCCAAAAGGTTGGCTCGCTATCGTCAAAAATTGCCGGCAAATGGGTTTCCGCGATCACACGCAGTTCGTCTCCCGCGCCGCAGTACACATCTTCGTCAAAGAATTGATCGCCTAAACAGATGCGCTCGCGAATGTCGGTTACATGGGGTGACATATAACGCGCAACCTTGTAACCTGCGGCTGTAAGCATAACAGCTAACATGCCTGTGACAGAACCCTTGCCTTTGGAGCCCGCTATATGAATGGAAGGCGCGCATTTTTCGGGGTAACCTGCAAGTTCTGTGAGCGCTTTCATGCGATCAAGGTTAAAACTTTTTGGCTTTTGCCCGCGTTCAAGATTTATAAAACCAGACAACCAATCAAATACTTGTTTTGACGATGTAAAACTTTTATTCAAACATTACTCCAAAAAGAACTCTCGCAAAGGCGCAAAGGCGCGGAGTTTATATTCGAAATCTTAACATTAATCCCAAGAAATATCAGATAGCTATCTGTGATTTTGGGGTTTAGGAAATGATAACGTACAGCAGCTCTGCGTTCTTTGCGTCTCTGCGTGAAGTCTTCCTCTTAATTAAGTTCATAGGTTTGGCCGTATTTCACAATTTGCACGTTCGGATAACCATTTTCTTCCAAGAAAGTTTTCATAAAGTTTTGTGACTTGCGTTCACCGTGTACCAGGAAAATTCCTTTTAGTTTTGATGTATCTATCGCTTTTAGCCATTCAAGTGTTTCCGCGTAATC
>WQXE01000115.1 GCA_009784995.1 Treponema sp.
AAAAAAATAAACGAGGCATATCTTAAAATTTGAATAATTTTTTTCATAGCTATTAATTAAAGTATAGATTGTTTAAATAAAAAAGTCTACAATATTCGCATGAATATATGGTTCGCGACAAATAATAAACATAAAAAAGAAGAGCTGGAAGCCATACTTGGCAGAAACCTTAAAATCCCAACAGACGAAGGTTATATATTTGATCCTGAAGAAACCGGCTCAACATTTTATGAAAATACACTTATAAAAGCGAGAGAATTACACAAACTGCTTGGAAACAACGATTTTGTAATCGCGGATGATTCGGGTCTTTGTGTTGACGGCTTAAACGGACGACCCGGAGTTTTATCCGCTCGTTACGGTATGGAAAACGGACAAAAGCTTACAAGCCATGAACAAAACATCATGTTATTGGACGAACTCGCGGATAACCCAATACGAACTGCCCGTTTTGTCTGCTCTATGGTACTTCTTTTAAGTAATGACCGTTTTTTTATCGCACAGGAAACTCTTGAAGGTGAAATTGTAAAAAAAGACCAAATGAGAGGGGACGGTGGTTTTGGATATGACCCAATCTTTTTTGTTCCGCGGCTTAACCGTACATTGGCGCAAGCTACAGCGGATGAGAAAAACACGTTAAGCCATCGCGGCAAAGCCGGTAAATTAATTTCAAAATACTTACTTACAATTTAACAACATGGCAAAAATAAACATAAAACACGACTTAAATGAACCACAAAATAAAGCTGTAACCAGTATCGAAGGACCCGCGTTGATTATCGCGGGAGCGGGTTCCGGTAAAACAAGAGTTATAACTTACCGAATCGCCTACATGCTGGAAAAAGGAATTCCGCAGTCCGCGATTTTAGCGTTAACTTTTACCAATAAAGCCGCCCGCGAAATGGAACAGCGTGTTAAAGAAATAACAGGAAAAAAACTGCAAAGCCTTACTGTAAGCACTTTTCACGCTTTTGGACTTATCATCATCAAAGATAATTATGAACAAGTTGGCTTTAGAAAGAATTTTTCCATTTATGATGAAACCGATAAAATAACTTTAATAAAAGAATCATTGCGTGAATGTAAATTATTTTCACAAAAAATCGATCTTTACGCTCTAAATCAATTTTTTTCAAAAATAAAAACAGGACTTGCCAAATGGAAAGACAGTATTAATCTATTTGGAATTGATATGGAGCCTGTATATAATGAATATCAGCAGGCTCTAAAAATATATAACGCGGTGGATTTTGACGATCTTTTAACAATTCCGCTGGAACTTTTACAAACCAATTCCGAAGTTTTACAAAAATACAGGAATAAATTCCGTTATATACTTGTTGACGAATTTCAGGATACAAGTTTAATCCAGTATAAACTTTTAAAATTACTCGCGGAAAACGAAAACGCGAATATATGCGTAGTAGGAGATGACGATCAATCAATTTATTCATGGAGAGGAGCGAATTACGAAAACATTTTAACATTCGAGAAAGATTTTCCAGACAGGATAGAAATAAAACTTGAACAAAATTACCGTTCTACTTCGACAATTTTAAACGCGGCGAACGGCGTTATTTCGCATAATACAGGTAGAAAAGAAAAAAATCTTTGGTCACCCAAAGAAGGCGGAAAACCAATAGAACTTTTTTATCCTGAAAATGAATCAGCCGAAGCGGAATTTATCGCGAGTCAGATTCGATCTTTAATGATATCCGAAAAATATAAATACCACGATTTTGGAGTTTTAACAAGAACAAACTCTCTTGCGCGTAACATAGAAGAATCTTTTTTAGCGGAAAATATTCCCTACCGCGTTTCCGGAGGAACAAGTTTTTTTCAGCGAAAGGAAATAAAAGATATAACTTCATACCTAAGAGTAATCGCGAATCCCGATGACGATGTCAGTCTTTTACGGATAATTAACACTCCGCGAAGAGGCATCGGTAAAACCACGGTTTCAGTTTTAAACGAAACCGCGAAGAAAAATAATATCAGTATTTGGGATTCAATAACACGATTAAATTACGCGCGTTCACAGGGGCAACAGGGTCTTTTTCAGGAAAAAGGAGCCGCGACAGAAATAGAAGAATTTACGGCAATGATAGAAAATTTCCGCGCTCTTTTATTGGAACGTCAAAGCGAAGATGGAAAACCATGGAAGCTTTCCCAATGTGTTTTAAAATTAATTAACGAAATTGATTATTGGAGTTATCTTGTTCTTGAACACGGCAAAGATGAAAAAAAAGCAAGATGGAAATACAGCAATATCGAATATTTTATAAGAATGATAGAAAACTGGGAATCTGATCCCGACAATCTTGACGCGGGACTCTACCCCTGGCTTAATCGCATAAGCTTGATAACACGGGACGACGGAGAAGAGGATAACGAAGGCAAGGTAAATCTTTCTACAATCCACGCGGCGAAAGGTCTTGAGTTTCCTGTTGTTTTTATCGCCGGGGTCGAAGAGGGATTAATCCCCCACGAAAAAAGTCTGGAAGAATCAGATGATGAATCAGGGAACGGTCTTACAGGCAGCATCGAGGAAGAAAGACGGCTTTTTTATGTAGCCATTACAAGAGCCAGGGAAAAGTTATACATTACAAGCTGTTTAAAACGCCGTCATTTACAAAATACAAAGGAATGTAAGCCTTCCTCGTTTTTGGAAGAAATACCAAAAGAAATGATTACGACTCATGTAAAGGAAAAAGAGGTAGCCGACGAAGATCAGGCTGAGAATTTTATCGCTCAAATTAAGGCAATTTTGGACAATCCATTGACGAATTAATGTATTTTTGATATTATTTTAGTATGAAAACACGTTTTTTAATCATTTTACTACTCGCTGTATTTTGCGCCGGATTAGCGGCACAATCTACCGCGAGTGAGATAGCAGCCCTTGCCGCGTCAGAAACAGTTACCTGGGCGCAAGCCGCTCGTTATATATTACAGGCTTCGAATGTATTGGTTACCGCCAATCCAAATGACGCGTTCTGGCACGCGGCTATTCGCAAATGGCTGCCCTATAATGCCGAACCTGATGAAACAGCCAGAATTGACGGTGTATCCTTATTAATAATGGAAGCCTTTAATCTTCGCGGTGGAGCGATGTATTCGATATCGGGAAATCAGCATTACGCTTACCATGAACTTATTAATATGGGTGTTATCACAGGTACAGTAGACAGATTCAGAATGATAACCGGAGAACAATTGGTTCTTTTTACCGGCAACCTTTTAGCAATAAAAGACGAAGAACAGCGAATCGCCGCTTTATTCGCGGAGGAAAGACTGGCGAGAGAAAAAAAAGACGTATTACAGCCGGATACATTTAATTTTAGAATTTTTACTGACCAATTGACGGCAGTACATTCATACAGCAATAATAATATATATGAATATCGCGCCAAAATTACGCCATCAATAACTTTTCTTTTGAGCGATAAAGGTAATTTTAATATTTCACTTGGACTAACAGCGGGATTTGATGATTTTTTCTATGATGATAATGAATCATTATACAGTATTTTAGAACTTTTACAAACCGATTTGTATTTACGTTTTGGAGATATTGGATTTAGGGTGGGTCGATTTCATTATTCCGACCCCATGAAGTTTGTCGCTGACAGTCTTTTTGACGGAGTTCAATTATTTTATTATCCTTCCGATGGCGGACTGTTTAGTTTTGGAGCCTGGTTCACAGGTATATTATACAAAAAAACCGCGAATATAATGATGACCGAAAGCGAACGAATGTATTATTACACTCCAATAGATAGAGATAATTTTCTTGGTACTTACTTCGCTACAAATCGTTTCCTTCTTTCCTTCGATTGGGAACATCCGTCTGTAATCGATTTTCTGCATTTAAACGCTACGGTTAATTGGCAAATTGACGGTACTAGTTCTGATTTAAGGGAAAGATTAAACAGCCAATATTTTTCTTTAAGAGCGGCTATGGAATATGAGGATTTTTATTTTGTCGCCGGCGGAAGCATAGGAACATTTTTTTCCATAGTCGGTGATGATTTGACAAATTTTAAATTTGTCGACTTTGACAGATTTTCATTAGCCGCGGAGCTTGGAATATATTATATAATATCCTCGCAAAATGACAGCGTGGTTTCTTTTACTTTAACTTTTGGAACCGGAAACGTACTTCTTTTTAGATTTACAGAAAAAGGAAGCGGGCTTCCTTTTTATCCTTATGTCCCTTTAACAACAAGTTTTTATGGAAAAATATACCAACCAACCATAAGCGGACTTACACTCTTTAAAGTTGATTATAAAACCAATTTAAATCATCTATGGGGCATGAATTTTACCGCCGCGTATTATATACGTAATGATGAAACAATTTATCCGGGTAATATCTATGGCGATGATCTTGGCGCCGGCGAAAACTTTCTGGGCGCTGAAGTATACACGCAAATAATTTTTAATCCGTTTTCTGATTTACAATACAATTTAGGCATAGGCGCTTTTATTCCAAAACTTGGAAATAACTGGCCTGACGCTAAAACAAAAGTTCGGGTTAGTTTGACAACTTTATTTTATTTACATTAATAACAATTAAAAGCTTCGCGTTTAAAGCGTAACTTCTTTAAAAGGCGGAGCTTCTTTCATAACTCTCGCGATTATTTGATTATTTTCCAGTAAAACATCTGGATCATTTTCTAAAATAGATAAAACATCATCTCGCGCTTTTTTTAATTCTTCAAAATCACGAACAGGATTCGCGATTCCCAGCGAAAGATAGCCGGATTGTTCGATTCCAGTTATTAAACCGGGACCTCGAATTTTTAAATCTTCTTCGGCGATAACAAATCCGTCTGTATTTTCCAGCATTACAAGTAAACGTGTTTTCGCGTCTTCGGTATATTCGTCGGAATAAACCAAAAAACAGTACGATTGTTCCTGCCCTCTTCCTACTCGCCCGCGCAATTGATGAAGCGCGGATAAACCAAAACGTTCCGCGTGTTCAATTACCATACAAGTAGCGTTTGGCACATCTACTCCAACTTCCACTACACTCGTTGCTGTAAGTATTTTAATTTCACCTTTACGAAAAGAATCCATAGTTTGTTTTTTTTCTTCTTCCGGTATTTTTGAATGGATTAAAGCGATTTTAAAACCCGGGAATATTTTTTTTGATAATCTGTCCATCATAGAAACCGCGTCTTTTATTTCATCACCGTCTGCTATTAAGGGGTATACAAAATACGCTTGCCTTCCTTTCTCTAATTCCTTTCGTATATAATCATAAACTTTTTTTTCATTTGATTCTTTCGCGAGATGAGTTATAATCGGTTTCCTTCCCGGCGGTTTATCTTTTATTACAGATACATCCATATCACCGAATATTGTTAAAGCTAATGTACGAGGAATCGGAGTCGCGCTCATCATTAAAAGATCCGGCGAATGACCCTTTGTCATGATTAAAGAACGCTGAGTTACACCAAATCGATGCTGCTCGTCTATAACAACAAGTTTTAAATTTTTATACTCTACATCTTTGGAAAATAGAGCGTGAGTTCCAATAATTATATTAATCATTCCATTTGCCAGGTTTTTTAACAGTTCTTTCCTGCCTGCCGCTTTAACATTACCTGTAAGAAAAGCAATTCTTATTCCCAAGGGTTCTAAAACAAGCGCCGCGTTTTCCGCGTGCTGGCGTGCAAGTAATTCTGTCGGCGCCATAATCGCGGCTTGTCCCGCTCCCTCTATAGTTCTAAGCGCGGCCATAAAAGAAACAAGTGTTTTTCCGGAACCGACATCTCCCTGTAAAAGACGAGCCATAGGTATATTCGCGCAAATGTCCTGATTAATATCTGTAATCGCGTCCAGTTGTCCTTGTGTTAAAGAAAAAGGAAGCCTTTCTAAAAGATGTTGTTGTAATGGTGAAAAAGATTTATCCATTAACACATTACTATGTAACTCGTTCTGTAATATTTTATTTTTATATTTTTTTCTTTCTATCGCGCGGCGTAAAATTAAAACTTCAAGGTAAAATAGTTCTTCATAAATAAGAGTT
>WQXE01000116.1 GCA_009784995.1 Treponema sp.
TACAGTTTTTCCTGACGCTGCCGCCGCCGCCGCGAGCGCGGAAAGGAACCCAAACATAAATATTATAACTACTTCGTAAGGTAAAATCCTGGAAGGAATTTCTTTTATATAAAATACAGTAGGAGAAAAAACAGCGAAATTAGCGGTCATACCCGCTCCAAAAAATAAAGCGATTTTATTTATAAAAGAAATTATTACATTTACAATAGATTCAATAATAGAAAAAAATCGCTGGATATTTAACGTTATCAATAATCCAAAAATTAAACCAATTCCAGCCCCTGTAAAACCTATAATAGCTCCGTCAATTATAAATACCGATCTTACAGCGTTTTCACTTCCCCCAACTGCTCTTAATAATCCGATTTCTTCGCGTCTTTGCAATACAGCCCTTCTTTGCGCCTGAAAAATATTTAAACCTACTACAATAAAAATTAACCCTACAAGTACAAACATAAAAAGTTTTTCTGTCCGCAGAGCGCCAAAAAAGGAACGGTTATAATCTCTCCAGCTTGATAATTTAATATCATTAAAATTATTACTTAATAATAACCTTTGCGCCTGTTCATAAATATTTCTATCCAAAAAACGGTTAGTAATTTTTATTCCCAATTTTAAATCACTTTCATTATCCAATAAAGAAACATCATTTAAATTGATAAACGCCCAGTTACAGTCATATTCATAATAACCTGTTCTGAATATTCCACTTACAATAAAATTTTCAAAACCGCCTTCATCTTCCGAAGATAAAATTTCTGTAATCGAATATATTGTAACTTCATCACCTACTCTTAAACTTAATCTTTTCGCTAGCTCGGCTCCAAGTAATACATTATTTGGATTTGTTAAATCAAAAAACCCGCTTTCAAAATCAAGTTTATTTGCCATTGATTTATCTATTTCCGGTGTATTTTCTTTTAATCCTCTTATCAATACAGCCTGCTGCCCGGAAATTCTTCCCCTCGCGATTGCCTGAAATTCCTTAAACGGAATCGCGGCGTTCACTCCTTGCATCGAAAGCAGTAATGTCTGTATATTATCTGTATCTTCTTCCGGAAATTTTTCCACACGAAGATGATAAGACGAAACTTCCAGAATACTTTCTATAAATCCCAACTGAAATCCGTTCATTACAGAAATAATTACGATTAAAGCCAAAACACCTATAGCGATTCCCAAAACGGCTAAAATCGGCGAACTCGATCTTCCTTTAAAAATATATCTTGACGCGACAAATAAAATCCAGGAAACTTTCAATCTCTTACCCTTGTTTCAGAAATCTTTACTCCATCTTCCCATATCGCTCTAAGCACAACCGTATCATTCATATATAATTCTTCGGTATCTATATTTCCATCTGTATATACAACTCTTTCCAGAACACCGTTTTTATAATTTCTTTCAAGTATTCTGTCTCCGTTTGAATTATATTCAAACTCAGCCATTTGAATATTATCACCTTCAATTTTAGTTGTGGAAATTATTCGATTATCCAGCCATGTATTTTGAATAACCCATTCAACTTCTCCGTCTTCGCTGTAATAAGTTTGAGATACTGTTCTTCCGCGTATATCGGTATCATATATAATTTTTGATTCTTCCGCGACAAATATATCTCCAAAAAAATCCGGGTATAAATTCTGTCTTTCTGTTACAAACATACCGGCGTTTCTTTCTATATCCATCATTCTTCTTGGAAAAGAAATTAATACAGGATTATTTAACCCAAGCTGCGTTGTCCTGTGAAATACTCTTTCTATTGTTCTAAGTGATAATGAATTGTTATAAAAATAATAATCTGTATATAAACTTAAATAATTATCGCCGTCATCCCATACAGAAACCATAGCGCTTATTAAAAAATCCTCGTTATATTCAAAATCAATTCTAATTATTCCGCCATCATCAAAAAATCTGTATTCACTGATTAAAAATAATTTATCATCAAATATTTCTACAAAACCTGTTCTGTTTATTACCTGTCCTTCATTTGTTACTGTCGAATTGATAAAAACAGCGTTTACCCGCGTGTTCTTTTCGATATCCCTGAATATCCATTGAACTCTTATAGGCTGCCTGTTTCTGTGAAGTGTTCGAATTTCAACTAAATAATTTTCTTCGTAGTACGAATATAAAAAATCCGGTACATCGCCGTGATAAACAAAGTCAATGGAAAGAGCGTATTCATTTCTTAACGCGGTAAAACTTGTAAAAGTTTCTTCTAGCGGCATTCCGCCTATATTTGAACGAAACCAGCGCGGCGGCTGTTTTACCCAATTTTCAGAAATTTCTATAAAATCATTTTCTATATATTCATTGTCAAATAAAAAATCCAGCTCTTGCGTAAGAGCAATCAAACCGGCAAACAGGAGTAATACAATAAAAGTAATAATTACAATCTTTTTTTTATTCAATTCCGGCAAACCTCCCCGCGAATTTTTTTGGATCAAAATATTCAATATCGGTATATTTTTCTCCTGTACATAAATAAATAACCGGCAGCTGTAATTCTGAAGCGATGGAAAAAACTACTCCGCCTTTTGCCGTTGAATCGTATTTTGTAAGTATTATTCCGTCCAGCTTCACGGCGGAATTAAAAACCTCGGCTTGCGTAAAAGCGTTTCTGCCTGTAGTAGCGTCTAACACAAGATATTTTAAATATTTCGCGCTGCCCGCTTTGGATTCCACTACCCTGTCAATTTTTCTAAGTTCCTCTACAAGCGCTGTTTTTGTGTGCATTCTGCCCGCGGTATCCGCGATAACTATATCCACATCCGCGGAAATTGCCGCTTCCAGCGCGTCATAAACAACAGCCGCGGGGTCTCCTCCCTGTTTATGAGCGATTACCCTTGTATTTAATTTTTCTCCGTGTATCTTTAGTTGATCAATCGCGGCGGCTCTGAATGTATCCGCGGCGGCAAGAATTGTTTTTTTATTATAACGCGTATTGTAAAAATGTGAAAGCTTGGCGGCTGTTGTGGTTTTTCCTACGCCATTTACTCCAAGTATTAAAATTGCTGTAAAATCTTCATTTTCAAAATTGCCAGTTTGAGCCGTATTTGCTTTTAATAACTCTTCCTCCAGAAGCTGGCAAAGTTTTTGTAAGAAATCATCTGTTTTTTCTTTTTTACAGCGTTCTTTTAAAACCTCTGTCATTTTGTACGCGTGAGCCGGTCCAAAATCTCCTTCGATTAATAAATCGCAAAGATCATCGTATAATTCATCGTTAACCGCGTTTTTTCCCGAAAAAAAGTTTTTTAATTTTTCGCTGAATTTCATTTATCTGCCGCCCGATCTTATTACAGGAGTCGAAGTTCTATTCGCTGTATGAAGATATCTGACTAAACGGTAAATTCCATACGCGGAAACAACTCCCGCCGCGACCAATGTACCGGTATAAAAATTCATTGAATTTATATATTGCCCGTAAAAATCATCGTTATGTCTTCCTCTTTGGGAATTATCAAGCCTTATAGCTGTATCAGCGCTGAAAAAATTATGATACGCTATCCACGCTGTAATGCCGGAAATCCACATACCGCCGTAAACCCAGTAAAACCAGTTTCGATCTCTTTCTACCTGACCTTCCTGAAGAGGTATTGTAGCGCGTAATGACAGCGATTGCGGAATATTAGACACATTTGGTGTCTGAAAAATAATTTCACTTTTTAAATTATCCGGTGTTTCAAATTCCAAATATACCATTTGATTAACAGGCAAACGTAATGTTAACGGAGTTTCACCGATATAAAGCGCGCCGTTATAAATACTGCCTTCATAATTGGAAAATATTTCTACATCAACATAATCAACAGGTTTTAGATTAATGCTGATTTCTACAATTTCACCTTCAAAAATTTCTGTTTCAAATGTCAGGCTTTCGTGATGTTCGGATGACGCCGAAATTGTAATTGTTCCCGGCGGATATTCAAGTGTTGTATTTTCTCCTCTTCCCGCGAAAGTTCTGTTTATCAAAACCAATGTATCATCAGGTTCGGTTTTTATCGCTAAAGCCGCGGGAGTATTCCCGGAAAGCGTTAAAAGCAATCTTCTTGTTATTTCGTCTAACGCGTTGTCAATATCATTAAGAGAAAAAATTATATCATCTTCCCAAACAAAAGATCTTGTATAAACCGTATAAAGCTTTACAGTAAAAAAATATCTTCCATGAAACTCAATAATCGAACCGGATAAAAACGCGTCCGCTTTTTGTTCGGTACAAAATCTGAATTCTGTTCCCGCGGCGGGCGCTGCCGGAAATGTAAAATTAAGGTTAGCGGACGTTAGACTAAACTCCGGTTCATTGTTAATTAAAGGAGCGTTATCTTCGATCTCTTGCAAATTAGCCCTTAACACTTCTATTTCGCTGTCCAGTCTCGCGATATTCTGCCGGTATCTCCAGTCAGGATCACCCATAAACACAAACGAAGATCGTTCGTTCAATTTAGCCGCTAGCGCTCTCGCGGCGTTGGAACGCTGGTGGTACCAGGTATAATCAACATAATACGCGTATTCAGGTGATATACGGGTACGGTAACTTACAGTATTTATTTTTTCTACCAATTTTCTTGTAACAACACTTGAAATATTTGTTTTTTCCGCGGGTAAAGAGCTTGTATCAAAATCTGTAATACATAAAATTCATTCGTTACTTAGCGGTAGAATTTCATTTTCAACTATTGTATCCGCGGCTCCCATAGCGAAAAGCCGCGTGCTCAACGCGAGAAAAATTACAGATAAACAAAACAATTTAATTTTCAATATTACTCCAAATTAATCAACCTTGATTCGAACGCCAGGAAAATTTTAAATATTCTTCGATGAACGGATCGATATCACCGTCCATTACCGCCTGAATGTTGCCTTTTTCAACTTTAGTCCGGTAATCTTTTACCATCGTATATGGCTGAAATACATACGATCTAATCTGGTTACCCCATGAAATATCTTTTTTTTCCTGAGAAAACTTCGCGTTTTCTTTTTCCTTTTCCTGCCTGTAATGTTCATAAAGCCGGGCTTTTAAAATACTCATCGCTATTGCCCGGTTTTTAATTTGACTGCGTTCATTTTGACAGGCAACCACTATACCTGTCGGGATATGCGTAAAACGAACCGCGCTGTCGGTTTTATTTACATGCTGACCTCCGGCTCCGCCCGCCCGGTATGTGTCTACGCGTAAATCCTCAGGTTTTATCTCTACTTCGATAGTATCATCTATAACGGGAAATAAATAAACAGAGGCGAACGATGTATGCCTGCGCGCGTTAGAATCAAAAGGACTTATTCTGACAAGGCGGTGTATGCCGGATTCACCTTTTAAATAACCATAGGCGTAATCTCCCTCTATACGACAAGTGGCGGATTTGATTCCCCCTTCCGCTTCCTGCCTGTCAACTTCTTCAACGGAAAAACCTTTATGCTCCGCCCAGCGCAGGTACATGCGGTAGAGCATCTGCGACCAGTCACAAGCTTCAGTTCCGCCGGCACCCGAATGAACCGTAAAAAAGCAGGCGTTTTTGTCCATTTCGCCAGACATTAATTCGATAATATTTAACTTTTCATACCTTTCCGTTAGGTTTTTTAAAGTACTTTCGATACCGGTACTTTCATTTTCATCTTTAGCTTCGGTAGCCAGTTCAAAAAGAGTTTGTAAATCCGTTACTTCATCTCGAATCGCTTTCCAGGGTTCATATCGATTTTTAAGACTTTTTAATGAAGAAACAGTTTTTTCTACAGTTTCTTGATCATTCCAGAAACCCGGTTCCGCGGTTTTCGCCTCTAATTCGCTAATACGCCGCGCGAATGAAGCGTCTTCAAAGCCGCCTCCAGTGGTCAGCTGTTTTTTTAAATAAATCCTCTATTGGCGAACCTAATTCAGCAAGTAACATGGCAAACTCCTACTATAATATGGCAAATTTTATAATAAAAACAAAAGAAAATCAATATTCTCGTCATTGTAATTTCTTCTTATTTACTCTATTATTTTAGAAATTAAGGTGGAATATAATGAATAATCGTAAGAAA
>WQXE01000117.1 GCA_009784995.1 Treponema sp.
CTTCCCGGTAAAATAATCCAGTCAATGCGTAAAGCCGGAACTTTAAATCCTGTATTTTTGTTAGACGAAATCGATAAACTCTCCCATGATTTTAGGGGAGACCCGGCATCAGCTTTACTGGAAGTTTTAGACCCCGAGCAAAACTCAACCTTTGTAGATCACTACCTGGAAGTTCAATACGATTTATCTAAAGTAATGTTTTTAACAACGG
Organism: Treponema sp.; assembly: GCA_009784995.1. GTDB lineage: Bacteria > Spirochaetota > Spirochaetia > Treponematales > Breznakiellaceae > WQXQ01. The sequence goes on from WQXE01000117.1 coordinate 212, forward strand.
CAAACTCGCTTCATTCAATTCCGTACCCATTACTTGATCGTATGGAAATAATCGAAGTACCCGGTTACGGCGAAAATGAAAAACTCAGTATCGCTAAACAATTTTTGGTTCCAAAAGGACTTCGCGACAACGGTTTAAGTACGGCGAATATAATATTTAAAGACGAAACGTTAAAAGACATTATACGTTTTTGGACGATGGAATCGGGGGTGCGCAACCTTGAGCGTGAAACGGCACGCTGTATAAGACGCATAGCAAGAGAAGCTGTTACAAAAGGTTATGGAAAAGAAAAACCTGTTTCGGAATTTACAAAAACTGTAAAACCTGAAAACCTGGAAAAACTTCTTGGCAAGAAAAAATACAAAAGAGACGTTGTATACAGGGAAGCCCGCGTTGGCGTAACATACGGACTTGCGTGGACTGAATACGGCGGAACAATTATGCCTGTGGAAACAATCCGTTACGACGGAAACGGCGAACTTTTAATAACAGGAAACCTCGGCGATGTAATGAAAGAAAGCGCACGGATCGCTCTTTCTTACCTTCGCAGTACCGCAGACAATTATAATTTTACTTTAAAAGATTTAGCAAAATCAGATTTTCACATTCATGTCCCGGAAGGCGCAATCCCAAAAGACGGTCCGTCAGCGGGTATAACTTTGGCTTCTTCACTTTTATCCACTCTTTGCAAAGTGCCGCCTCGTCCAACCATCGCGATGACAGGAGAATTAACGCTGACCGGGCGAATTCTTCCAATCGGCGGTTTAAAAGAAAAACTTTTAGCCGCGATTAGAAACGGCATGGAAAAAACACTGCTGCCTAAAGACAACGAAGACGACTGGAACGAACTTGATAAAGATATTAAATCTTCCATAAAAGCGGAGTTTGTAGAAACCGCGGCTGACGTATTTAAATTATTGTTCGACGAAAAAATACTTAAGAAACCGAAAACAAAAAAAGTTTAATAGGTTTGAACATATAAGTTGTTTAAATTTAAAAAACATGTTATAATAAATTAACAATGTATAATTAGGAGTTTTTATGAAAATTAATTTAATATGTTTTGGATTTCTTTGTATTGTATTTTTATTATCATCTGTAACGGCTTTCGGTCAAAACAGCGACGGATTTAATAATCAGTTAACTATTACAAAAGACTCAATTAGAGTTTCAAATGGCACAGTATTTGATCCTCATACCGGTAATGAGTTAACCGGAAGAACATTTAATGGAAGATATGTAGCAAGTTTAACCGATAATTTTAGAAATCCTGCTTGTTCAATTAATAATGGAAGATTAACAATTAATCTTGGCAGACCTACTACCATTACCTCATTATTTCCTGATTTTCCTGTAGTTGGTGATAATACAGTAAAAATAGCAGTAATACATGTCTTTGCAAATAATAATTCCACCATAGTACTGGAAAAAGACAATAAACCGGTCAGTTTTATTTATGTTGACAAAGATGTTATATTTAACGGTTTTTTTGAACCTGCTAGTACACAATTTAATAATGTAACTTTACGTGAAGGCTGGAATACTGTAACAAATGAATGGAATGGAACAAGATTCATAACAACAAATGTAACAGTAGACTCCAGTTGCAGATGGGTACTTTGGGCTCAATAGATTGTTATCATAATATTAAACGAGTTGTAAAGGAATGTAAAAATTCCAGCCGTTTATATATATAGATTATTTTTCCAATTTATTCCATAATAACCCCATGAAATATGATGTAATTTTAGCAGGAGTCGGAGGACAGGGAGTTTTATCTGTAGCCTCCATTATAGCCCACGCCGCATTAAGCGAAGGGTTCGAGGTGCGCCAGAGCGAGGTGCATGGTATGGCACAAAGAGGCGGACAGGTAATTTCTCATATGCGTATTTCCGACAAGAAAATCGCGGGCGACCTTGTTCCAAAAGGCGGCGCCGATATGATTATCGCTATGGAGCCTCTTGAAGGTCTTAGATATGTGTCTTATTTAAAACCGGACGGCATTTTAGTCAGCGCTGCTGATTCATTTGTAAATATGCCGAACTATCCCGATATTAAAGAAGTTCATTCTTCGATAAAAAAACTTCCCAAGTCTAAGATTATTCAAACAGCTGTTTTGGCAAAAGAAGCAGGGCTCGCGAAAGCCGCGAATACCGTTATGGTAGGCGCTGCTTCATGTTTTCTTCCTTTGAAAGGTCAAAGCCTTGAAAAAATCATAACCGATACTTTTACAAAAAAAGACGCTAACACAGTAACAGCAAATACAAAGGCTTTTAAGCTTGGGTTTGAAGCTTGCAAGAAAGCGTAAACAGATTAAAATGGAATTGGAAAAATGAAATTTCAATACTGGAATCCTCAAATAGAAAAAATGCCGAGAGCGGATCTTGAACTTTTACAATTGCAAAAGTTAAAAGCAGAAATTGACATCGCATTTCGCACACCATTTTATAAAGAGCGGTTAACTAAAATTGGTATTAAAAGTTCTGATGACATAAAAACCCTGGATGATTTAAAAAAAATTCCGTTTACCACCAAAGATGATTTAAGAGACGGTTTCCCATACGGATTTTTGGCAATTCCAAAAGAAGATGTTATACGTCTTCATTCATCAAGCGGAACCACAGGCATTCCAACAGTAATTTATTTCAGCAAGGATGATATAAAACGCTGGGCAGATTTTATGGCACGCTGTATTTACAGTACGGGCTGCACAAAAAACGATGTGTTTCAAAATATGATCACTTACGGTCTTTTCACAGGCGGACTTGGTTTTCATCAGGGCGGCGAAGAAGTTGGAATGCTTGTAATCCCAGCCGGAGCGGGTAACACTGCGCGTCAATTTAAAATGATGCAGGATTACGGAACAACGGTGTTACACGCAACACCGAGTTTTTTACTTCACCTTGAAACTAAAATGAAAGAAGCTGGCGTTGAACGTGACAGCCTTGTAATAAAAAAAGCATTCGGCGGAGCCGAGCCGTATTCTGAAGATACAAGAAAACGAATCGAAGCTCTTTTAAAAGTTGATGTATATAATTCATACGGTTTATCAGAAATGAACGGTCCCGGTGTCGCATTTGAATGTCAGTGCAAAGACGGGCTTCACATTTGGGAAGACGGCTACATTGCCGAAATCGTAAACCCCGATACACTCCAGCCTGTAAAAGAAGGTGAAACAGGAGAGCTTGTTTTAACAATCCTTTGCCGAGAAGCAACTCCAATCCTTCGCTACCGCACAAGAGACCTTACTTCGTTTTACACAGAGCCGTGTGCCTGCGGAAGAACCCATCGCAAATTGCGCCGCATAACAGGACGCAGCGATGATATGCTGATTATAAACGGCGTTAATGTTTTCCCAAGCCAGATCGAAGAAGTTATCATGAGCATGAAAGAAGTCGGCAACAACTACCTTATAATAGTAGAAAAAGACGGCGCTTTAGACAAACTTACCGTAAAAACTGAAGTAAACGCCGAAACCTTTATGGACGACTCACGCCATCTAAACGCGCTTAAAGAAAAAATCAAAGAAACCTTGCAAACATCGATTTCCATTAGCCCGAAAGTTGAACTTCAGGAAAGCGGCAGCCTGCCAATCTCCGAAGGCAAAGCCGTGCGGGTCATAGACAACCGCCCGAAAGATGTGTAAAAAAAGACTTGACAAGCTGATATAAACATGATATATTAATGATATCAATACAATATCAGGAGTAATTTATGAAAGAAACATCAAACCCCGAAAAATTCCATTATGAGGAAGTGCAGAAGAAAACCGCAAACGGTATGTCTGTATTAATTTTTAATACACTATTAATACTGGCAGGAATAGCGCTTTTTACTTACGGGCTTATAATTATTATCAACAACAACGAAATAATTTTAGGTACAACATTAATAATAATTGGCTCTATTTACAGCTTTGCAATTGGTCCAGTTTTATATGTAGGTTTAAAAATTATTAAACCAAACGAAGCTTTGGTACTTACATTGTTTGGCAAATATGTCGGCACTATTAAAAAAGAAGGGTTTTACTATGTAAATCCGTTCTGTACAGGTGTAAATCCAGCGCAAGGCAGCACTACTCAAAACCAGACACAAGCGGTAACTACTGTAATCGAAGGTGCTAACTATAACTTCAACTTACCAAGTCTTGGCAGCAAAAAAATATCGTTAAAAGTATCAACCTTAAATAACGACAAGCAAAAGGTAAACGACCAGTTAGGCAACCCGATAATGATTGGCATTGTTGTTGTTTGGAAGGTTGTAAACACAGCAAAAGCGGTATTCAATGTAGACAACTACAAAGAATTTTTATCGATACAGTGCGATTCCGCATTGCGCAATATCGTACGCCTCTACCCTTATGACGCTTACGGCTCTGATTGTGAAAAATCCCTGCACGGCTCCAGTCAGGAAATTGCCGTAAAATTAAAAGATGAAATTCAATCAAAGGTGGAAATAGCCGGACTGGAAATCCAGGAAGCGCGCATAACCAACTTGTACTACGCTCCTGAAATTGCAGCCGCCATGCTTCAAAGACAGCAGGCTTCCGCAGTCGTAGACGCAAAGCAATTAATTGTACAAGGAGCCGTAGGCATGGTAGAAATGGCATTAGCCAAATTAAATGAAGCGGAAATTGTAAAGCTAGACGAAGAAAGGAAAGCCGCAATGGTAAGTAATCTTCTTGTCGTTTTATGCGGCAATAGGGACACACAGCCGATTATAAACAGCGGTTCATTATATTAATGGGAAAAAAAGATGTAATACAAGCCGAAGATAAAGATGCCAAAAAGCAATTTTTGCTTCGCTTGTCAGATTCGCTTTGGAAGGAACTCTCCGCCTGGGCTCAGGACGATTTTCGTTCAATCAACGGGCAAATAGAGTTCCTTTTAAGCGAATGTGTGAAGAAAAGGAAGAATAATAAATAAAAGAATATTTCCATAATTAGCCTCTTGACAAATACCCTAAACACTTGTATAGTTATATTGATATGGGAATCTCTAACCTACAGGAAAAAATCTCTGTCCTCTCCGGAGCTGCTAAATACGACGCTTCCTGCGCTACATCTGGCAGTACTGGTTTTAATAACCAGGGCGGCGGAAAAATGGGAGCAACACTCCCAATGGGTGTATGCCACAGCTGGACACAGGACGGGCGGTGCGTAAGTCTTTTAAAAGTTCTGTATTCCAATGTTTGTAAATACGACTGCGCTTATTGCGTTAACCGCGCGTCCGCCGACATTAAAAGATCGACATTTACCGTAAAAGAATTAGCCGAGCTTACAACCGAGTTTTACAAACGAAACTATATCGAAGGACTTTTTTTATCATCAGGGATTTTCGCAGACCCCGATATCGTCATGGAAAAATTAACAGAAACAGCGAAAACGCTGCGAACAGAAATGGGTTTTGGCGGTTATATTCATTTAAAATTGATACCGGGCACCGGCGAAAAAATGATTCGTGAAGCAGGCAAATGGGCGGACAGGCTCAGCGTTAATATAGAACTGCCGACAGAAAAAAGTTTAATAAGTCTTGCTCCCGAAAAATCCAAAAAAACAATTATAGGAGCAATGAATGATTTTTCAGATATTCGATGTGAAACAGAAGAGACACAGCGTAAAGTAAAATTTCTCCCGCAGGGAAAAACAACCTCCCCCTGGTTTGCGCCTGCGGGACAAAGCACCCAGCTTATTGTTGGAGCAACTGGTGAAGACGACAGGCAGATCATAAATTTGACCAGTTCGCTCTACAATAAGTTTTCTTTAAAAC
>WQXE01000118.1 GCA_009784995.1 Treponema sp.
AAACCTTCGTTAGCGCCGACAGCTTTACCCGCTGTAATCATACCTTCGATTACTGAATGCGGATCACCTTCTATCGTAGAACGATCCATGTACGCGCCAGGGTCGCCTTCGTCAGCGTTACAAATAATATATTTTACATCGCCAACCGCTTTGCGGGTTAAATCCCATTTAAGCCATGTAGGAAAGCCCGCGCCGCCTCTGCCGCGCATTCCGGAAATTTTCATTTCTTCTATAAGCTGTTCTTGCGTCCATTCAAATAAAACTTTTTCCAGCCCTGAATAACCTTCGCGCGCGATATATTCATCGATACTTTCAGGATCGATAACACCGCAGTTACGTAAAACTACACGGTATTGTTTTTGATAAAACGGAATATCTTCCGCTACATAAGTTTTTTTCTCTTCTCCTTCTTTATAAAGGAGTCTTTTTACTTCGCGTCCTTTAATTATCTGTTCATGGATAATATCTTTCGCGTCTTCAGGTACTACGTCAACATAAAAAGAATCTTCAGGCAGAACTTTTACGATAGGTCCCCTTTCGCAAAAACCAAAGCAGCCTGTTTTAACAATCTGCACCTGATCTTTAACACCCTGTTTTTCAGCTTCAGTTTCAAGCTCTGAAAAAAGCTCAATACCTTTGTTGGATTCGCAGGCAGTACCGCTGCAAACTAATATGTAATGGTTATATGCCATTTTTCTCCCCTTTAATTCTTAATGATATCAATGGCAGGTTTATCCAGAATATAACCGGACAGCAATTCCTTGCCTATTAAATGTTTTTGAATTACTTCCTTAACAAGATCTGTTGTAACATTTCCGTAAATAACTGAAGGCATTTCAGGAACGATTACCTCGATGGTTGGTTCAGAATGACAAAGACCCATGCAGCCTGTCTGCCTTACATGACAGGAATCTACAAGATTGTTTTCATCAAGACCTACTATGAAAGCGTCCAGAATTTGCTTTCCGCCTGCCGCGATACCGCATGTTCCCATACCGACAACAATTTGAATATCCTTGCCTTCGACATCTCTTTTACGAAGATCTCCTTTTTTTTCGTCTCTTAATTTTCTTAAATCATCCAGACTCATCTTTGCCATAACATTCTCCTTTATTCATCATTTTCCAAGGAATTTAAATATTCACCTAACAATACTAATGAACTTACTTCTTCAAACCCTCCGATAACATCCGCGAGTTCTGATTTACAGACTTCGTATTCATCACCATTTGCTTTTTTACGGCGTAAAATAATTTCCGCCTTGCTGTCAAACATCAATATCGTTCTAAACATTCCCGGTATACCGCCAGTCGGAGGTATATCAACATTACCGGTATCAAACCATGCTGTTACAGAAGTACCCTTCCCTTTTTCGGATTTGATGTCCCATCCGCCGCCTGATTGCTGCGCGGTTTGAATCAGAAATGGAAGACCTAAACCCACCTTGCGGTTAGGATGCTTGATACCATCTGTAACAAACGGGTCAATCGCCCGCTTTAACTCCTCCTCTGTCATTCCCTTGCCGTTATCTTTAACAAGGAAACGAAACTCTTTATCCGTCTCATTTACTTCTAAAACAACCTCATCCGACCCTGCTTCAACCGCGTTCTGCGTGATGTCGGTAACCAGGTCAGCCAATGTAAAATGCATGAAATCTTATATATCTTGATACTTTGCTAAAATCCCGGGGATCATGTCCTTGGAAAGTTTTCCGAAAGTATCTTTTCCAACAGTTAAAAGAGGAGCTAGTCCACAACAGCCAACACAACGCACAGCGTCAACCGAAAACTGACCGTCTTCCGTAACAGCGTTTGGTTCAAGTTTTAATAATTTGCGTGTTTCATCAAGCAAATCCTGAGCGCCCTTTAAATAACAAGCGGTTCCCATACAAACGGCGATTTTGTGTTTTCCGGGTTTTGTTGTTTTAAAATAATGATAAAAAGTGACTACGCCGTAAATCCTCGCTAGGGAAATCCCTGTAAGCACGGCTAATTGTTCAGCCGCGGGGCGCGAAATATAACCAAATATTTCCTGGGTTTTATGGAGGATCATGATAAGACTCCCCGGTTTAACCTTCCATTCTTCGATAAATGACAGCAATTCTCGCGGAAAAGTATAATCTACTTCTGTTTTTGCATCTTGAGCCATGTTTCCCCCTAATATTGGTATTTTAACGGTAAATTGTCAGATAGGCAAGCCCTCGACATTTTATATAAATAATTACATAATACAGAAATGGGTGCGGGAGTAGATTTAGTATCGATAAAAAAACAGGAACTTTTTGCCAACTTAAGACAGGAGGAAATTGACTTTGTCGTTTCCCGGTGCGGAGCTTTAAATCTTCCGGAAAAATCAAAATTATTTTCCACAGGGGAAAAGGCATCCCGTTTTTACATACTATTAAACGGCGAAATACGGGTTTTTAAGAAAAATGATGATGATAGCGAAGATGAAATGGCAAGGTTTACATCAGGCGATACCATCGGCGATTTTGACTTCGCGAGAGGCGCGGAATACGACGCGAACGCCGAAGCGCTGCAGGATTCGCGGCTTATTATTTTTCCCGATTCAAATTACTCAATGGACAGCCTGGCTAACGAAGAACCTAACACAGTGTGCAGCATTCTTTTAAACGCCATTATAATGATGACAGGGCGTATAAAATCCACGCGTAAATTAATTTTTGAAAATATGTCATGGGTGCAGGAGCTTCACAGGCGCGCATATGAAGACGCGGGAACAGGGCTTTGGAAACAAACTTTAATCGCCGATGAAATAACCGGCAATTTAAAAGATACCGCCGCGCTGATTATGCTTAAACCCGATCGCTTTAAAATACTGGTTGATTCGCGCGGACACAGCGCGGGCGATGAAGCCATGATTAAAATAGCGATTATCCTGAAAAATATAACCAGAAATATCGGACATGGCTGGGCGCTGCGGTTTAAAAGTAATGAAGTTGGAATTATTATTAATAATTGCGATGAATTACAGACCAGAAAAATAGCGATGGAATTATCAGAAATTATAACAGACATGGATCCTGTTACCGCGAAAGATAATATAGCGGAGTTTAATTTTACAGCGACTATCGCGTGGACTGTGTGGCAAAAGGATTATACAGAATGGGAAAGTCTTTTTAACGGATGTTATTCGCTTCTTTTAAGCACTTGGAAAGATGGCGGAGAAAGAATAGTACATTATGAATACGCGGGTAAAAATGAATAACAATTTAAATAAAGATTTAACATCAGATTCTTCAATAAAAAAATCTCCGCTTTTTTGTGATCTTAATGAAGAAGAATTTGAAATCGCGGCAAAAGCATTAAATCCTATATATATAAAAAAACAAGATACACTTTTTAACGAAGGCGACAGCGGCGAAGATATTTATATTTTACATTCCGGTTTATTAAGCGCGTCAGCTTTACAATCTGACGGAAACGCGCGCTGGTTATTTAATATAAACCCGGGTGATTTTTTAGGTGAAATGTCCATTATCGCTCATGAACCAAGATCCGCGACAATAACCGCGCTGGAAGATTCCATTGTTATGATGCTTCGTTCGATTGATTTTTACAGAATTATTACATATAACCCGATAATTGGTTTTAAAATCCTGCGGGCAATCAGTATTGTTCAAAATCAATGGCTTGATCAAACATCAAAATCGTTCAGCGACATAATCCGATGGGGTGAAACCGCGAGACGAAGAGCGATCACCGATGAAATGACAGGGCTTTATAACAGGCGTTTTCTTGAAGAATCAATTAAAGAACGTTTTAATAATCAATCAATGAACCTGCGTACTATGTCGCTATTAATGATGGATTTAGATAAAATACATGGCATCAATGATCGTTACGGTACAAAAGCGGGCGACCTTGTTATAACCGCCGCCGCGAATGAAATACGGGATAACCTTCGTTCAGGTGATATTCCCGCGCGTCTTTCCGGCGATGAATTTGCCGTTTTACTTCCCGATACAAATGATGAAGATGCCGTAAAAATTGCCGAGCAAATAAGAAAAAAAATAGAAAACAAACAAATTGAAGTACCGGCGGCTCCGGGCGCGCTGGAAACTGTTTTTATAAATACACGCACAAGCATTGGAATAGCTATAGCTCCAACTCACGCGAATACAATGGAAGAACTGGAAGAAACTTCCGACAGCGCGCTTAGAAAAGCAAAAGAGCTTGGCAGAAATCGTGTAGAAGTTTATTGAATAATCAGTTAATTGGTTTAAAGTATTTTAACAGACACTGCCAAAGCTCCTGGGAAGTAAAAGGTTTTCCTACGCAGTCGGTCATCCCTTTTGATATATAAATTTCCTTGTCCTTTGCCATAATGTTAGCTGTCATCGCAACAATTGGTATTGTTGAATCAATTTCGACAATTTTTTCCGCCGCTTCAATGCCGTCCATAACGGGCATATGTATGTCCATAAGTATTAAATCAAACTGTTTCATGTTTTTTTGAGCGCGGAATTTAATTAAATTTACTCCCTGTTTGCCGTTTTGAACAACCATTGTTTTTAAACCTACGCGCGAAAGATGTTCGCAGATAACAAGCTGGTTCATGGCGTTATCTTCACAAATTAAAACTTCGCCTTCAAACGCGGGTTTTTCCAGAATATCTGATTGGATTTCCATTCTTTGCTCTTCTCCACTTTCATTATTTAATGTATTAAAATATATTTCAAAATAAAACCTGCTTCCCTCTCCGGGTATACTTTCAACAAAAAGCGTACCACCCATCATATCAATTATATTTTTTGTTATGGCAAGCCCAAGACCTGAACCGCCGAATTTTCTTGTAGTACCTGATTCCGCCTGAGTAAATGGATCAAATATTTTTTTAATATTATCTTCTTCTATTCCTATACCGCTGTCTTTAACTTCAAATTTAATGGTTATACCATCCTCGTCTGATTTTTCAATAGCTGCCTGCATTTTTATTACACCGGTATTTGTAAATTTTACAGCGTTGGAAAGAAGATTTACAAGGACTTGACGCAGTCTTACAGGATCGCCGTATATTTTTTTATTAACAGACGGTTCCGCGTAAAAATGAATTGTTAAACCTTTTTCTATTGCTTTTGGCATAACTAATGTCCTGCACGCGTTAAATATTTCCTGCAAATCAAAAGGAATGCTTTCCAGTTCCATTTTACCTGATTCTATTTTTGAAATATCCAGAATATCATTTATTATTTGTAAAAGCCATTTTGAATTATCCAGAATATTTAAAAGGTAATTTCTAACTTTAGGCGAACTGTTATCGTCTAACGCGAGTTCAGAAAAACCAATTATACTGTTCATCGGTGTTCTGATTTCGTGGCTCATGTTCGCCAAAAACACTGACTTTGAACGGCTCGCGCCTTTTGCTTCCGAAAGCGCGTTTTCCAGGTCTAATTTAAGAAATTCCAGCTCCTTAATATTCTCCTGAAGACTCTGTGTCATATCTCCGCGTAAAAAAGCGTTACCTATCAAAAGGCAGAAAGAACGCAGGATCGCGGCTTCATTATTTGGAAATATTTTTTCATGACGGCAATTACTAATGCCTACAAATCCCCAAAAATCATCACGCATAAAAATAGGAGCCACAAAGACGGACATAGTATTTGAAGATAAAAGAAAATCGCGGGAATTAGGTTCCATATTGCGTGTTATACCGTTTACACACTGCCCTGCGGATAACGCGGCTTCCCAGTCAGGTATTGTTTTATTATATGAGATATTTACAATATCTTCAGCTGCCTGCCGCGCGACATTTTCATCCGACCATTCATACAGTTGTGTAGCGCATAACTCATCGTTGTGAATATTATTTTTCCAAATAGAAATTTTATCCGCGTCTACCGCTCTTATTATTATATCCATACTGCTGTAAAGATTATTTTC
>WQXE01000119.1 GCA_009784995.1 Treponema sp.
GGCTTTCAAAAAAGCTTCAGAAAGTTATCTTAAAAATATTTTGGAATTCCAGCAGGACGAAATTGTTTCTACAGACATCGTTCACAATTCCAATACTTCGATTTATGACAGTTTAGCGACTCTCCAGAATAACTTACCCGGCGAAAAACGTTTCTTTAAGGTAGTTTCCTGGTACGACAACGAATGGGGTTATTCCAACAAAGTTGTAGACTTACTCAAATACATCGACAGCAAGAAATAGTTTCGGAAGAGTTCTCGCAGAGGCGCAAAGGAAGATTAAGTTTTTTGTTTGAAAGATTATCGTGATATTATCACGCTTTGATTACAAACGATAACACATTTACTCTTCTCCGCGCCTTAGCGTCTTTGCGAGAGTAAAATTTGGAGATGATTTTTAGGAGTATTCATGATAAAGACCATTAAATCTGTTGATTTAAAAGGCAAACGTGTAATAATGCGTGTTGATTTTAACGTGCCGATGAAAGATGGAGTAGTGCAGGATGATACACGTATAACAGCGGCGATACCTTCCATTCAATATATTTTAGAGCAGGGAGTTAAAACCCTTACTTTAATGTCGCATTTGGGTGACCCTTCCAAAGATTCAAAAAAAGCAAAAGAAAAGTGCGAGAAAGACGGTAAAACATTCGATGAAGATTCTTACATTAAAGGCAAACATCGCATGGCTCCTGTCGCCGCGTATTTACAAAACAAGCTGGGGAAACCGGTAATTTTCGCAGGTGAAGATAGTTGCTACGGAAAAAAAGCATTCATCGAAAGCCAGGCTGACGGAAGCATTATCATGCTGGAAAATACAAGGTTCCACAAAGAAGAAACAGCGAAAGACGCGGCAGATCTTGATAAACTGGCGAAAGAACTTGCGTCTTACGGCGATGTATTTGTAAACGACGCGTTTGGAACCGCTCACCGCGATCACGCTTCGACTGCATCTATCGCGAAGTTTGTACCTGTATCGGCAGCCGGTTTCTTAATGGAAAAAGAAGTAAATTATCTTGAACCTATCGTAACAAATCCGCAAAAACCGTTAGTCGCGATTATCGGCGGCGCTAAAGTTTCGTCTAAAATCGCGGTTTTGGAAAGCCTTTTAAAAAATTCCAGCGCGCTTATTATCGGCGGTGGTATGGCATATACATTCTTAAAAGCCCAAGGATATAATATCGGTAAATCATTGGTTGAAGACGATCAGATTGATACAGCGAAAAAAATTCTTTCCGCCGCAGACAGCGCTGGCGCGAAAATCATTTTACCTGTTGATCACGCGGGCGCGACTTCTTTTGACGCTTCTGCTGTAGCTATTCCTGTTGACGGTTTTGATCTTCCCGATAATTTAATGGGATTGGATGTCGGACCAAAAACTGTCGCGAAATACAAAGAAGTTCTTGATACAGCCAAAACAATTGTATGGAACGGTCCTGTCGGCGTTTTTGAATTTGACGCTTTCGCGAAAGGCACAGAAGAAGTCGCTAAACTTGTAGCCGAAGCGACAGGCAGGGGAGTTATCACTGTAGTTGGCGGCGGCGATTCAGTTGCCGCGGTAAACAAGTTTGGTCTCGCGTCAAAAATGAGTCATGTAAGTACAGGCGGCGGCGCTTCGCTTGAACTGCTTGAAGGCAAAAAATTACCCGGCATCGAAGTATGCAGAGGTTAGGAGAGAATAATGAGTAGAAATTATTATATGGCAGGCAACTGGAAGATGCACATGACACGCACAGAAGCCGCGCAATTGGCTCAGGATTTGGTGTCACAGCTTAGAGACGGCAAACACAAATATCTTGTGGCTCCTTCTTTTACGTTACTCGAAACTGTATCCGCCATGATCGAAGGTACCAACATTCAACTTGGCGCGCAGAACTGCGCAGCCGAAGAACAGGGCGCGCACACAGGCGAAGTATCAGTATTGCAGCTTAAAGACTTGGGCGTGCATACAATCATACTTGGACACAGCGAAAGACGGCATGTATACAAAGAAGACGACGCTCTTATCAATAAAAAAGTTAAACTAGCTCTTAAACACGGGTTCGAAGTAATACTTTGCATCGGCGAATTATTGGAAGAACGCGAAGCCGGCAAAGTAGAAGAAGTTTGCGAAGCTCAAACTGTAAAAGGACTTGAAGGCGTCAGCGTTGCGGATCTTGGAAGTGTTGTTATCGCGTACGAACCTGTTTGGGCAATAGGAACAGGCAAAACCGCGACACCGCAAGACGCGGAAGCTGTACATGCCTTTGTCCGCAAAGTGATAGCGCGTTTATACGGAGATGACGCGGCGTCAAAAATTGTTATACAATACGGCGGTTCTGTAAAAGCGGATAACGCGGCGCAGTTAATGGCGATGGAAAATATCGACGGCGCGTTGGTAGGCGGAGCGTCACTTAAAGCTGATTCATTTATTCCAATCGCGAAGTTCGCGTAAAATATTTTTAAACAAGAGAGAGCGTGTGAGTTTTTTTTGCCTGTTGTGGATTCCTTTATTTTATCTTCTACGCCGTTCACTTATAGGCGGCGGAAACTCAGGCGGCGGAGTGTGGGCTCTTTTATTGGGAAGTATAACGGCTATTATTCAATTTTTTCTTGGTAATTTAGTTTATCCGGAAGGTTTTGGATTTAGCCGCTGGCTTTTTGGTTTTATCGATCTTGTAAGTCTCGCTGTTATAATTCCGCTTTTAATATGTTTTTTAATGCTATTCTTCCGCGGTTTTTCCGGCGGCGCGGACTTCGCTAATTTCGCGCTGCTTTGGCTAATTCCTGTTGGCGCGTTACGCGCGTTAAGCTGGAGTCCTTTAAACGATCCCATCCTGCTTATTCTTGTTCCGCTTCTTTGGACAGCGCTTGCTGTTGGAATATCTTTTTTTATTAATTGGATGACAGAAAGTTTTAGATGGTATATAGCTATAGCCGCAATTTTGTGCATATTGATTCTGCCTTTTGCCGCGGCTACAACCTACTGGGCATTTTTCTCGCATCAAACATTACTTGGTTTTGTATTGTTAATTGTCACTTTTATTCCGCTTGCAGTCTCGTTTGTTTTAAGACGCGGGTAAATCCCTCGTAATTAATGTCCGCTGATTAACACGGATTGTTGTTTAAAGATCACATTAATCCGCATATACCGCAGGATGTATCTGCTGACAAAAAAACGTACAAATTATCGTTTCATGTTTTTTAATTTACTGCTAACGTAAAAAAGTATCACACTTGTAATTAATAAAGCAACTGTTAAAATTATTTGCCAAGCCATTTTCTTACCCCCATAACCAGTTTCTAATAATATCAATAACAGAAAGTATACCTAATATTCCAGCTCCTGTCGCTGCACCATTCACAACTCTAATAAGTAATGTTGGTTCTTTTACAGAAACTTCCAATAAGGAAATTATTTTGTCCAATTTTTCGAAAAGAATTCTTTCGTCCATTATTTAATAATACAATAAAAACCAGTTTTTGTCACGAAATTTCCTTAAAAAAAACCGTGCGAGTAAACCCGCACGGTCGTTAAATTGTGTCTATCACTTTTAAGCGTTTTTTGCTTGATTTTCCCGAATATAACTTAATTGGAGAATAAAACCTAAAACACCTGATATGACTAGTACGATACCTGCAATCAATAACATAATTATCCCCCTTGGCATTGCCATATAAATACAATTATTACAATAATACCTGTAATAAATTGAAGTATTTGAAGCAAACACCCAGCATAATCCTTGCCTCTTAATCTTCGTTTCATATATACTAAAATATCGGTAATTATCTAAGTTGTCAATAGCAGTGCCTAACACCTTTTTTTGTCAGTGATTAATTCAATAATTTTAAATAACGCCATCGCTCAAAAGGATAAAAATCAACGAAACCTTCAATATCATGTGCTTTATAAAACGCACCTGATGCATTCCAGTCTGCCGGATAAAGAGTTAGTCTTTCTTTTACTGGATTTTGATCAATATAATTCATTACTGTTTCGTAATCATGAAAATCTTTTATTGGTCTTGAAAAATATCTGTTACCCCATAAATGATCGGTTGATCCGTGTATAAAATTCCAATTTTTTGCCGATTTTGTTTTTATCCATTGCAAAATATTATTTAAGCTTGTTTCTTCAGTGGGTTTTATTAGTAAATGAATATGAGTTGGCATAATACAAAAATTTGTTAAAATAAAATTAAATTTTTCTTTAGCATTCTGTAATGTTATTAACATAATTTTTCTGCCAAGTTTATTGTCAAAAACTCGTATTCTATCATTTGTCCTTGATGTAACATGATAAAAAGCGTTTTTTACAAACTCTCTTTTTTTACGCATACTTTTACCTCCGCGCCGTCAAAATATTTTAATTTTGACTACATATAACCTTAATTCCCGCCGAAAAAATTAACCTACAAAAAACATATGAAGATTCAAAGTTTTAAGTAATATTTTTGATGTTTTCCCCGATATTTATCAGATATTTATCAAGCTTTTCATTGACAAATTATTCAAGGTAGGTTAATATGTAATTAACCTACGGGAGAGGTAAATATGGCGTCAATAACAAAACAAACAGTTGGTAATAATACATATCTTTATGAATCACATTCCTTTAGAGATGAAGAAGGAAGACCGCGAAACGCAAAAATCAAAATAGGCAAAATCGACAGGAATACAGGAAGAGCAGTATATAATCAGGAATATTTAGACCGTATGCTTGATGCCGGGACTCCGGTAATAATACCGGAAACAGAGTTAACAATAGAACAAAAAGAAAGCGTATGCGAAGCGTTAGATAATTTGAAAACATACGGTTTGTTTTATTTTCTTGAAAAAACCGCGGAAAAAATTAAACTGGTTCAAATATTGAAAGAAACGTTTCCGAAGTATTGGAAAGAAATTTGCATGCTGTGTTTTTACATAATCTCAAGCGATAAATCTCTTAGTTACATGGAAGAATGGTTAATGGAAAACGAAAGTTATCCTGTAGGACGGATGAATTCTCAAAGACTCAGCGAACTATTAGCCGCGTTTGGACAAAAGGAGCATAATGATTTTTACCGAGCTTGGAATCAAATAAATGAAAGCGATGAATATATGGCTCTTGATCTTACATCAATATCATCATATTCAAAACAGATACAGGATAATGAACGTGGTTATAATCGCGACGGGGAGAATCTTTCTCAAATTAATCTGTGCCTACTGTTCGGGGAAGAAACGCAGCTTCCTGTATATCAAACCATATATTCAGGAAGCATTGCGGACGCTAATGCGTTTAAGTCGGCTGTTGCAGAGATGGAAGCGATAAAAGGACGAAAAAAGCTTATTTTAGTAATGGATAGAGGGTTTTACAGCGAAAAAAACGTGAAAATGTTATTGGAAAAACAAAGCGAGTTTCTAATGTCAGTTCTGTTTTGTACTAACTGGTCTAAAGCGCTTATAAAAGAGCATAGAGGAAAGATAGACAAGGTATCTAACTTGATTAATACATCAGAATCACCTATTCGAGGGATAAGAAAAAAAATTGATTTTTCAGGTTTTAAAATATACGCGCATTTATTCTATGACCCTGAAAATGAAATTAGATATCGCAACTATTTGTATGATTTTGTATCATGCTTAGAGAAAATGGTGGAAACAGGAGAGCCAACAACCGCTTTTAAAAAGGATGTTGAAAAGTATTTATTAATTGGAAAGGATAACTCCGTTAAGATTAATGAAAACATTTTAGAACGTGAGCTTGAAACAAACGGTTTTCAAATTATAATTGGGAATGGCAATATTTCAACTCAAAAAGCCTATGACATATATAGAAAAAAAGATGTTGTAGAAAAAGCGTTTATGA
>WQXE01000120.1 GCA_009784995.1 Treponema sp.
AAAGAAAAAATAACAGAAATTTTGGTATTAGCGAGGGATTAATATGGAACAGTATATTCAGCCGTTTGTAGAAGGCAGTGAAGAAGTTTTCCGTGATTTATGTAACACGGAAGTAAAAGCAGGCAGAGCGTTTTTTGTTTCAAAAGATGAATTTGAAACAATATGGGATATTTCGGGTATCATCGGGCTTTCCGGCGAAGCGAACGGAGCTGTCGCTCTTTCTTTAAAAGAACCCACCGCTATTGATCTTACAAAAATTTTAACAGGCAGTGAGCACGATTCCATTGATAAGTTTGTAACAGACGCGATGGGAGAAATAATAAATATAATAGCGGGAAATGTTAAAAATGTTTTTGAGAAAAAACACCGCATAAAGATTTCCATGCCGTCCATTATAAAAGGGAAAGCGCACTCAATTGTATGGCCGTCAGAAAAAGCCAGAATTATCTGTATTCCCTTTACAATTTTTAACGATCAGGAATTTTGTCTTTCAGTAGCAATGGAACAAACTAAATGAAAAAAGAAAAAGTAAAAGATATTTTACTTTCGATATTCCTCGGCAAACGATACTTTGAAATTACGAATGTAAAAGATCAGGTAAGATACATGACCATGAACTGGATTTTCATGGTCGCGACACTCCCATTGATAATTCTTGGTATAACATTAATTAATGTAAATATCACAAGAACGATCATTTGTTTTTTTATCGCGTTTTTATGTTTTACCGCCCTGATCATGATTCGTTCCAAAATACCTCTGAAGTTTGTTCCGGTATTCCCTGTAACAGTCTTTGGGATGTATTGCTGTTATCTTTTATATCTGGGCGATTATGGATTATGGGCGGCGATATGGATTTTCGCTTTTCCGCCGATAGTAATCTTCCTTTGCCGTATGACGGTAGGAGTTATTGAATCGATAATTGTTCTTGGTGTAATGATATTTCTTTTATTTAACCAGTCACCAACAAATAATATTCTCGCGACAATTTCTTCCGGCAGCGAAGTACAAATAAGAATACTTGGCGCGTACTTTCTAATCGCGAGTTTATCTGTTATATACGAATGGATCAGTATTTTAAAAGACCGCAAGGAAGATGAATTAAAAAGGGAACTTGCCCAGGAAAGGGACATGATCCAAACCATGAAGGATAATATCAATCAGGGTATATTCCTTATGGATAAAAATTTAAATATTCTCCCGCAGTATTCGCGCACGCTTATTTCAATTCTTTCTTATTATGATTCGGATTTAACCGGAAAGAATTTTCTTGACATTATAAGATCTTCATTTGATTCCAAGCAGCTTGAAATAATGAAGGGTTATTTTACAATGGTTTTTTCAAAAACAAAAACCGCCAAAGTTCTTGAAGCAGCCAATCCTATTTCTGAGTTTGAATATAAAGTTGATGATGATACAAAATATCTTAATACAAGGTTTCAATTAATTGACCATACCTCCGGCATGCGCGCGGATCATGTAGCCACAGGACCAGTTATAATCGGAATTATTCAGGATATAACAAGAGAAAAAGAAATCGAACTTGAACTTAAGTCACAAAAAGACGTTCAGGAAATGGAAATGAAGAACCTGTTCGATGTTATAAAAATCGATCCTATGGTTTTCCAGGATTTTATAGAAGATACTGATTCCAATTTCAACGCGATTAATACTCTTTTAAAAGATCCAAACGTAACAGAAAAACAGGTTGTTACAAGAATATTCCAGTACATCCACGCGATAAAATCTAACGCGGTTATTCTGGATCTTGAAAGTCTTAGCAACAAACTCCACACTCTTGAAGATGAAATAAAAAATACATCCAACAAGGAAAAAGTCACAGTAAATGACGTGCTTGGACTAGCGATAAAAATAGAAACTTTCATGCAGGAAATGGATTCTTATATAGCGATAACCAAAAAGATAAACGCTTATAAAGTTTCTAACCAGATGGATACAATTCTTATTAACTCCATGACCAAAGCGGTAGACAGACTGGCAACTCAACTTCATAAAAAAGCAAAAATAAAAGCCGGTCATATCGATTTGGAAATTTTGGAATCAAAATTACGAAAGCCTATCAGGGATATATTATATCAATGTGTCAGAAACTCGATATTCCACGGAATTGAATCTGTTGATGAAAGAATTAAAAAGAATAAAAATCCGCAGGGACTATTAACATTTAACATTAAAAAAGTTAATGACACCGCGGAAATTACATTTATGGACGATGGCGCGGGTCTTGACTGGAAAAAGATCAAACAAAAATATCTTGAAAAAAACCCGAACGCGAAAAATGTCGACAAAAGAGTTCTGCTTAGTTCGATATTTAAACCTGAATTCTCTACTGCCGACGAAGCGAATACCGCGGCAGGCAGGGGTGTAGGGCTTAGCCTTGTAAAAGATCTTGTTAAAGAAAACAAAGGTAATATAAGCGTTAACTCAACAGAAAGCGGTCTTTCATATAAGGTTGTATTCCCATTGTCCAAAAAATAATTTTTTATATTTTTTCAACAAGGCAGGAAACAAAAACTTCAACGGCTCTTCCTTTACCGGTTGAGCCAAGTCCTTCTTTTGTTTTACCCTTTAAAAAAACATTTTCGAATGGTACTTCCAGCGCGTCGGCAAGAGATTTACGTATAATATCACGATAAGGAAGCACCTTTGGCTTTTCACAAATTATTACGCAGTCAAGATTAATAATTTTCCAGCCTGTTTTAATACGAGATACAACACATCGCAAAAGTTCCATTGAATTTGAATCTTTGTATGCGGGATCGGACGGCGGGAAAAGCTCTCCAATATCCGCGATCGCGCAAGCGCCAAGCAGCGAGTCCATAACAGCGTGAGCGAGCGCGTCCGCGTCAGAATGACCATCCATGCCTTTGTGAAATGGAATTTCTATACCGCCCAGTAAAAAACGCCTCGCTCGTTTTAAACGATGAATATCGTAACCAATACCTGTTCGAATCATGTTATATATTAAATCCCAAAAAGTTTTATCCCTTCGCCCGGGAATTTTTCTTTTATTTTCGCGATCGCTTCTTTTATGCCTTTGGCTTCGTCTTTTTCACACCAAATAATAAGAGCGAAATTTTCTTCGGGCCAGACAGCGTCTCCCATGCGAGGACCGCAGGCGCCTACTCCCAATACATTTGGAATTTTTGTGTAGTACTTGCCTACCTGCTCTTTCGCTAGAGCTTCAAGAATATTTTCTTCTACAGAACGATTCGCGATTATTTCAACACGGATCATACATTTTCCTCCATTGTTATTGTCATTTTACTTTTTACTCTTCCTTCGCCCGCGGCGATTCTGTCGCGTTTTTCCTGAGCTTTTAAAGCGCGCTTGTCGGAATTTCTGTGTATAACAGCATACATAACAGGCATTAAAAACAGTGTCATTAATGTGCCGAACGAAAGCCCGCCAAGAACTGTTTTTCCAATCGGAGCTACAAGTTCAGTTCCTTCACCGGGGAAAAACGCCATAGGTACAAGTCCTAAAACAGTTGTAACAGTTGTCATTAAAATCGGGCGAAGGCGGCTGCGCGCGGCTTCGATAATCGCCTCGTTTAACTGGTAACCGCGCTTGCGAAGAAGGTTTGTGTAATCGACAAGAATGATACCGTTATTTGTAATAATACCTATCAATACCAAAAGACCAACTGCGGTAAGTACGTTAAAAATTGTATTTGTAATCAGATAAATCGCGACAATTCCAATCGCGGATAACGGAATTGTAAATATTATAATAAATGGTGAGCGGAACGATTCAAACAAACTTGCCATAATACCAAATACAAGCAAAATAGCGACAACACAAATTAAAATAAAACGCTGCATAATTTTAAGCATTTGTGTATTGGCGCCGCCATATTCTATAAGTATATCATCTTCAACAGGAATTTCTGATCTTATTATATCTTCGACCAAGTCCTGTAAATGATTTGTCCTTACTCCAGGTCTCGCTCTTGCCGTTACGTGAATAACACGGCTTTGATTTTCGCGGGTAATTGTTAAAGGTCCTGTTCCTTCCTGATAATGAACAAAACTGGAAAGAGGAACTCTTCCCGCCATTTGACTGTTAACAAAAATATTATCAAGCGCGGGTAATGTACTGCGATCCGCTTCCGCGAGAATTAATATAACATCGTAATCTTTACCGCCTGTTTTAAATCTTGTCGCGGTAACACCGTCTACCGCGGCTCTGATTTCATTGCCAACTGTAAAAGCGTTTAAACCAAGCGCGTACATTTTTTCGCGGTCAAGAATAATTTCGTACTGAGGAAGCCCGTCTCTTAAATCTACCTGAGGCTCTGTAACATAATCGGAAAGTCTTTCTTTAAGTAAGTCGGCAATTCTTTCCCCCATTGCTTTTCCTTTAACAAGATTATCCGTGCGTAAAATAATATCAACCGCGCTTCCACCCATCATACCCATATCCATACCGCCGCCAAAAGAGAATATTACTCCAGGGAATTGGTTAAGATAAGGTTCTAAAATGTCTCGTATTTCATTCGCGCTTTCAATCCTTTCTGAATATTCAGGCAAACTGATTCTAAGAGAACCTGAATGACTGTTACTCGCGCCAAGACTCATTAATCCTCCGCCTCCGGCGCGCAAGACAATACTTTCATAACCTTTTATTTCTCTTTCTACAATTAACTGAAGCTGTCTTAAAACGGCTTCAGTTTCAAACAAAGGCGTCCCCATCGGCAGAGTCGCTGTTATGTTAACATTATCGCTTTCCTGCTGCGGCATAAATTCCCAGCCAATTACAGGAATTAGAAAAATACTTACCGCGAACAAGGCAAGCATGGAAAGACCAACCAAAAGTTTACGTTTTAAAACTTTTTTTACGGCGTTTTTATATATATTATCCAGCCATGTAAAAAACTTTTCAAACTTATTGTCAATAACCGCAGGTATACCTTTAAGCGGCAATTGTTTTCGCGTAACAATCGGCAGATAATGACTGCAAAGAACAGGCACAAGAAAAACCGCGGTAAAAAGCGAGATACCAAGCGATATTACAACAGTAAAGGCAAGCCCGGAAAATAATTCTCCTGCCATTTCCAAAAGCCCCTGGAACATTACCATAGGAGCGAAAACACAAATTGTAGTAAGTGTTGATGCTGTAATCGCGACAATCATTTCAGAAGTACCAAGCACAGACGCGGTTTTTAGTTTGGCTCCTTTTTCGCGGTATTGATAAATATTTTCGAGGATAACAATCGAGTTATCGATCAACATTCCTATTCCAAGCACCAATCCCGCCATAGTCATTAGATTTAATGTTAAACCCGCGAAATACATGAATAACATAGTAACAATGATAGAAACCGGAATACTGATACCAATAATTAAAGTTGGTTTTCCTGACCGTAAAAATAAAAAGAGTGTGAATATCGCTAAAAACGCGCCCATGAACGCTGTTGATGTTACCTGGTTTAAAGAATTTTCTATAATATCGGTGCTGTTAAAAAGTTCAGATACTACAATATCCGCGGGAAGCTCGCGCTTCATCCTTTCAATTCTAGCGCGTAACTCTTTCGCTGTTTGCACGGAGTTTTTTCCGCTTTGCTTTTGAACAGAAAGCGTTACAGCGGATTGTCCGTTAACAAAAACAACACTGCTTTCATCGCGGTATCCTTCGTATACATCGGCAAGGTCTCGTAAATATATCTGGCGCGGCATTTCAACATTTCTGCCGTCAAAACCTCCGCCTCTGTAGGTAACAACTGTGTTTCTTATTTCTTCCAGTGAAGTATATTCACCCATTGTTGTTAGAATATATGACATTCCGCCGTCGACAATT
>WQXE01000121.1 GCA_009784995.1 Treponema sp.
AGTAATCATTGTTATCCTCTTTTTTTAAATATTCCAATTAGTTTAGATAATAAACCTTTTTTTTCTGGCGCGGCATTATTTGGAGAAGAGTTCTCGCCAAGACGCAAAGGCGCAGAGGAAGAGGATGAGGAAGTTGGAGATTGTGTTTTTGAATACTTTTTCTTATATAACGCCATTCTTTCTTCCATGGAAAGCTGTGATAAATCCGCACCTTGTATTTTCGGTGCTTCTGATCTTCTTTGCGCCTTGGCGTCTTTGCGTGAACCTCTTTTCTCGATATTTTTTTGCTCATTTAATTTGCCGCGAGAGCGGCTTGCGTCTTTGCGTGAGTCTCTTCTTTCAGGCTTTTTACGCGAATCTCTTCTTTCTGGTTTATCTCCGTATCTATCCGTCTGTATTCTCATTCCTGCGCTTTTATCTTCGGTGTAATGTTCCTGCATAGCGATTTCCGACGGTACTTTTTTCCCGATGTATCTTTCAATCGCGGGTAACTCGTAGACATCCTGTTCACTGGAAAGCGTGATTGCCTTTCCTGTTTTTCCCGCGCGCGCTGTTCTGCCGATGCGGTGAACATAATTTTCCGCTTCGGTTGGTACATCGTAATTTATAACCATTGAAAGGCTGTCTATATCAAGACCGCGCGCCGCGACATCGGTTGCGACAAGCAATTTTATTTTTCCGTTTTTTACGCTATTAATAACTTTTAATCTTTTTACCTGGGGAAGGTCACCTATTATAAATTCGCAAGTATAACCGTTCAATTTTAAACGTTTGGCGACTATCTCAGTATTTTTTTTGGTGTTGCAAAAAATAATCGCGCTTTCAGGATTATCATGTTTTAAAATACCAAGCAAAAGCGGCATTTTATCGGCAGACGGAACATGGTAAAGTATTTGAGTAATTTCTTCTACTGTTACAACTTCAGGTTTAATTTCAATTTCAAAAGGTGTTTTGGTATATTCCCACGCTAGATTTTTTACCCACGCGTTTAATGTCGCGCTAAAAAGCATTGTCTGCCTTTTTTCAACCGAAGGTATAACTTTAATCAGTTTTCGTAAATCAGGATAAAAACCCATGTCAAACATGCGGTCGGCTTCATCAAGAACCAAAAAGGAAATTTCCATTAAGTTCATCTTGCCGGATTTATTTAAATCTAAAACACGCCCTGGTGTTCCAACTAAAATCTGTACATTGTCACGTAAAAGATTTTCCTGCTGAGTATAACCAACGCCGCCGTAAAAGACACCTGTTTTAAAAGGCAGATATTTTCCAAGTATTTTCGCTTCTTCTTCTATTTGTACAGCTAACTCTCTTGTAGGAGCCATGATCAACGCTTTGCGTTTAAACAAAGTATCTTCAGCTAACATTCTTTGATATATAACAATTAAAAAAGCGGCAGTTTTTCCTGTTCCTGTTTGAGATTGTACATACAAATCTTGCGAAGCATGACCGTCTTGCGAAGCATGACCGTCTTGCGACGCGTTACTTTCAGAACAACCAAAGGCGTGAAACAAAACCTGTTGTTGAACAGGCATACAATTTATATATCCGGCTTCATTAATACCTTTTTGAAGATCCGGATGCAGGTTTAGTTCAGTAAATTTCATTTTTATTGCCGATTCGCCGCTTGTGTATTACTGCGCACAAGACGTTTTGCCAAAAGTTTGGAAAGAAAAACACCATAATGAGGGTATTCACGGATAATATTTACAAATGTTTTTTGAGTTAAAAGTATTAATTTTCCTGGGCTTGTAGCTTTGATAGTCGCGGAGCGGCGCTGATCAAGAAGGAAAGACATTTCTCCCATAAAAATATCCTGAGAAGAAAGAGAGCCGACAGATTTATTTTTATGAAGTACTTCGTATGTGCCGGATGAAATGTAATAAAGGAAATCACTTGGATCACCTTCTTTAATTATTACATCACCTTTTTTTACCAGAACAACCTGCTCTTTTGTAAAACCTATTGGTACTTCATATTCAACCGACGGGTCATGGTCAACAATCAACGCGACTTGATTACCTTTGGCGTTATACTTCAGGTTTTTAAAAAGCCTTGCCGCCATTTTAATTCCCCTGCCGTGCAGACTGTAATCACTTTGTGTTTTCATTTTATCAAGATATTCCTGAACGTTAAAACCATTACCCTGATCTCGTATTATAAAAGTTGATTTTTCCGGTTTTATATCCCAGCTTAAATAAACTTTTTTCGCGTCGATTTTCGGGTCTTTGCATCTTTGCGCGATCAACTCCACAGCGGAAATGCCTGATTCCAGAGCTTTTGTTTTTTCTTCGTAAGAAATTTCGCAATTCCCATGTTCAATACCATTTACAATAAGTTCGATTAACGCCAATTGAAGGTGCATTTTTCTGTCGGGATTAATAAGCCCGCGCTGAGCCAGGATAGTAGCTCCTATACCGGCAAAAAGCGGCACCGCCTGAAGATCATTATCCATTGTAAAACTGCCGGAAGCTCCTTCAAGAAATGTTTTTGTAAATTCACGCTGAAAAATAATTTGATAATTCTGTTCGATACATTCAATACTTTTTACCAAATGCGATCTGATTATATTATTATCAAGCATTACAAGAACATTGATAGCTTTATATTTTTTTAAAAGCTCTTCTTCTTTTTCGACGCTGGAATCGAATAAACCGATGATCCCAAAGTTTAAAATCCATTTATCATCCTGAATCTGATTTATTATTTCATTAATATTTATGGAAGGATCAGAAAAATTAATTATTACCAGTTCCGGCAAAGCGTACTTTATAAATTCCAGGATTTCATTTTCTTTGTTTAAAAATAACAAATCTCTTGTATTATTTGGATTATCTTTAAAAATGAGTTCTATATTTTTTTGAACATGCGGATCAGAATTAATAATCCCCAATGTACTCATAATATCTCCTTTATTTCCTTATTATAGATGAAAAACGATTATAACATCAACCTATTCCGGCATGTTAATCACTTAAACCTTCCAAAACCAACCTTGACTATATTGATTAAATATCGCAACATTATCTAATAAATACAAATTATGGAGGAAAACATGAGTTATATTGATAACATTGAGGCTCGCGAAATTATCGATTCACGCGGAAATCCCACAGTTGAGGTTGATGTTTATTTGGATGACGGTTCCTGGGGGCGCGCGGCGGTTCCTAGCGGAGCTTCAACGGGCGCTTATGAAGCGGTAGAACTTCGCGACGGTGACAAAAGCCGTTATCTTGGCAAGGGTGTTTTAAAAGCTGTTGATAATGTAAATAATATAATAGCTGAAGAACTGGAAGGTCACGACGCGTTAAATCAGCTTGATATTGATAAAACAATGATCGAACTTGACGGAACCGAAAATAAAAGCAAACTTGGCGCCAACGCTATTCTTGGTGTATCTATGGCGACCGCTCGCGCCGCGGCTGATTGCCTTTGCGTTCCTCTTTATAAATATCTTGGCGGATTCCACACAAATCTGCTTCCTGTTCCTATGGCGAACATTATTAACGGCGGCAAACACGCCGACAACAAAATTGACTTCCAGGAATTTATGGTAATGCCGGTTGGCGCGGAATCGATGAGAGAAGCTGTCCGCTGGACTGCCGAAGTATTCCATACGCTAAAAAAACTGCTTCATGACGCCGGAAAAAGCACCGCTGTCGGAGATGAAGGCGGCTTTGCTCCCGATATCGACAATGACGAAGCGCTTGACTATGTAATGAAAGCAATCGAAAAAGCGGGATTCAAACCCGGCGAGCAAATGGCTATCGCTCTTGACTGCGCAAGCTCCGAACTTTTTGACGAAGGCGGTAAAAAAGGTTATAAGTTCTGGAAATCAAATCCGGACAAATTATTCTCGGCAGATGATATGATCGAAATCTACACAAAATGGATAAATAAATATCCGATCATTTCGATTGAAGACGCGCTCGATCAAGACGATTGGGACGGTTATGCGAAACTTACCAAAGCGTTAGGTTCAAAAATACAGCTTGTCGGTGATGATTTCTTTGTTACAAATACCAAGTTCCTGGAAAAAGGAATTAAAATGGGTGCTTGTAACTCAATCCTTATAAAAGTAAACCAGATTGGCACATTAACAGAAACTTATGAAGCTGTCGAAATGGCAAAGAGAGCGGGATATACAGCGATTATTTCGCACCGCTCAGGTGAAACAGAAGACGCGTTTATTTCTGACCTTGTTGTCGCTTTGGAAACAGGACAGATCAAAACAGGTTCAATGAGCCGCTCTGATCGCACAGCAAAGTACAACCAGCTCATAAGAATTGAAGACGAGCTTTCCGGCATTAGCCAATACGCCGGCAAAAAAGCTTTTTACAATATAAAATCTTAAAAGAATTTTACCACTAACCACACGAACTTGCGCTAAGTTATCTTACTGCGGGTTCGTGAGGTTCGTGGTTATAAATTCTTAGATCAAGTATAATCGATGTCAGATCAAATAATTCCTATAGACCAGCTTTTACCCAATAAACTTTATCTGGTTGCCCTGATGGGACGCCCGATATTCCCCGGTATTTTTACACCCATTATGATCGGAAACCCTACCGATGTAAAAGTTGTAGAAGACGCTAACGCTGGTGATGGTTTAATTGGTCTTGTAATGATGCAAAATGAAACGGATGCTCCGTCAATTACCGATTTATACACAGTCGGAACTGTAGCGAAAATCGTAAAAAAAATTAATCTGCCAGACGGCGGCGTAAATATTTTTATTTCTACGTTAAAACGTTTTAAAATAAAAAAAACACTTAACGCTTCCAACCCGATTGTCGCGGCAGTCGAATATCTTGAAGAAGAAGAAGACAATACAAGCGAAGTAAAAGCGCTTACACGCGCGCTCATTTCCGAAATGAAACAAATAAGCGAAAATAATCCGCTTTTCTCCGAAGAAATGCGCCTTAACATGATAAATATCGATCATCCCGGTAAAATCGCCGATTTTATCGCGAGTATTTTAAATATTGATAAAGCTGAACAACAAAAAATTCTGGAAATATTAAATGTGCGAAAACGCATGGAGCAGGTGCTTGTTTTTATTAAAAAAGAACAGGAACTTTTGCGGATTCAAAAAAAGATTCAAAGAGAAATAAACGAAAAAATAGAAAAATCACAAAGAGATTATTTTTTAAAAGAAGAATTAAAAGCGATAAAAACAGAGCTTGGGCAGACTGTAGACGCGAAAAGTTCTGATTATCAGCGGTTTAAAGAAAAGTTTGACAGTTTTAAATTCGAAGGCGAAGTAAAAGAAGCGGTAGAGCAGGAAATGGAAAAGTTTTCGCTTATGGAACCTAATTCCGCCGAATTTACTGTTACGCGCAATTATCTTGAAACTATCGCTTCTTTGCCGTGGCTAGACCCTGCTCCAGAAATTTTTGAATTAAAAAACGCGCAGGCTATTTTGGAAGCCGATCATTACGGGCTTAAGGATGTAAAAACAAGAATTGTGGAGTTTTTAGCGGTTAGAAAACTTCGTAAAGACACCAAAGGAACGATTGTCTGCCTTGTAGGACCGCCGGGGGTTGGAAAAACTTCTGTAGGAAAATCAATCGCTCGCGCGCTTGGAAAACAATTTTTTAGATTTTCTGTCGGCGGTATGAGGGACGAAGCGGAAATTAAAGGACACAGGCGCACTTATATCGGAGCGATGCCGGGAAAAATTATTCAGGGGCTTAAAATAGTAAAAACCAAAGACCCTGTTTTTATGATAGACGAAATCGACAAGATGGGGCAAAGTTACCACGGAGATCCCGCGAGCGCCCTTTTGGAAGTTCTAGATCCCGAACAGAATA
>WQXE01000122.1 GCA_009784995.1 Treponema sp.
AAAAAGCACTTGCCATTCAACTATCAAAGGAACAACATGGAGTTTTCCGTCTTTAAGCCCAATTTCTACAGTATTTTGCGGGTAATCTGAAAAATCATAATTTTCAATCGGCGCTATCCAGTCATTTTTAAGGAAAAATAGAGTTTCCTGTATCGGACGAGTCATAAAAACATCTGCCGCGGAATTACCCGTATTAAAATCTTCGGTTAATCTGGAATTAAGCTCGTTTTCTTTTAATTGTTCCAATATAACCTTGATACCGGTTTCTTTTTCAAACTCCGGAATTAAAGGTATCAATAAATTACCGTAAGGATGATCCGCCAGCAAAACACGTATTTCCTTTGGCTTTTCAGCTTCGCTGTTCGCGCCCGTGTTTCTTCCGGGACATGAAGTAAAAAGGGTTGTATATAGTATCAAGTTTAATAAAATTACCAAAAATCTTTTCATATTTTTTTCCTCACAAACTATCATTTTAATGCATTTACTTTAAATGGTATACATATTTTTCTAAAAAACAACATTTTTTTGTCCAGGTTGATTTATTCTAATTATAGGGTATAATAAATTACCCTGATATGAAGAAGAAATTCAAACTTTTTTACGGTATTAAAGCTAAAACCACTATTTTCATAATTATCCCTGTTACTGTGACTTTTATAATTATATGTTCGATAATGTTTGTTTCTTTATTCAATTCTCAGCAAAATATGGCAATAGCGGATTTTCAGAATATAGCCAGAAGGCACACGGCGAACTTTGAAAGAAAAATTAACAATGCGCTCGATTATTTAACATCCGTTACTAGCGTCCTGGAGTTTCAGGTTTATGAAGGTATAACCGACAGGGAAGCGCTTCAGCGTATAATGTATTATATCTTTGACGGGCATACAATAGACAGTTCCAGTATTTATTTTGAACCTGATAAATACGATGGTTTGGACAGTGTTTATATCAGCACTGTATACGGAACCGCCTTGTCCGGAAGAATCAGCTATTATTTCTACCGTTTTAACGGAAGAACCGGTTACAGACAAGAGGCTATGGAAAACGAGATTGAATTTACCCTGCCTGTTTATGTTGATACAAAAAGATTAAACGCTCCAACTTATACAGAGCCGGGTATATATAGTATAGATGGAATTGATACTCTCAAATTTTTTATCGTTTATCCGATTCGCGATAATAATAATGAATTTATAGGAGCGGTTACTGCCGATATTTTTTTAACAGATATTTACGCCGAGCTTCAGGCGGAAAAAATATTTGATACAGGATACGTTATAATCGGAAATGACAGAGAACAGTTAATATACAGTCCGCGGTTTGATGACATAGGCAAGACAAGAAATGAAGCCGGGTTTACATACGACATTCCTTCAAACTCTGAAGAAAACGCGGTCTTTTTCGCGAGATCGATTTTAAATAACGAAAGAACTCTTATAGCGATTAATACGATTTATATACCACAACTGGACAGCCGTTTTTATATTTCAGTTGCCGCTCCCATTAATGAAATTAACGCTAGCGGCAGGCGTTTATTGTTTATTGTTATAACTCTTAGCGTAATTATTCTTGTTTTGATAGCTTTGTTTTTAAACTACCTGATAGGCAGAATGACAAAACCGCTGGTTGAATTTTCAGAGAGCGCCGAAAAAATAGCGCAAGGCAATTACAACGCCAGAATTTTGGGTGATTATAAAGATGAGTTTGGACTTTTAAAAGAAACCGTTAATACAATGGCGGAGCGTATCGGTAATACATTTAACGTATTACAGAATATTTTAAACGGCATTGACGCTTTTGTTTGCGTAACAGATCCCAAAACAGGACAAATACTTTTTATTAACGAACAGATGAAAAACGAGTACTTTGTAAAAGGTGATGTAATTGGACAGTATTGTTACAAGATCCTGCGTCATAATTTGGACGCGATTTGCGAAGATTGCCCGTGTCACAAGCTTGATATAAATCCAAACATACCTGTTGTAAGAGAAGAATACAGCACAATAACAAAACGGTTTTATCATAAAACAAATTGTTATATCGACTGGATTGGAAATGACAAGGTACACCTTCAGCATTCTGTCGATATTACAGACCTTAAGCAAATGACGGAAGATAAGTTTAAAGCGGAATCCGAAGCGTTTGAGCTTTCCCGTAAAAAAAATCAAGCGGAAGAAACATCGCGCATGAAATCCGTTTTCCTTGCCAGCATGAGCCACGAGATAAGAACACCGATGAACGGTATTATCGGATTTTCTGAACTCGCGCTCGACGATAATCTTGAACCTAAAACCAGAAATTATTTGTCAAAAATTAAAACAAGCGCCGAAAGTCTTTTAATGATTATAAATGATATTCTAGATGTATCTAAAATCGAAGCGGGTAAAATGGAACTTGAAAAAATTCCATTCGATGTAAGTGAAGTATTTAAACTTTGCCGCACAATGGCGGCTCCCAAAGCGCGCGAAAAAGGACTTACTCTTTTTTGTTACGCGGAACCTTCGATTGGAAGACTCCTGCTTGGCGATCCGACAAGGCTGCGCCAGATACTTCTTAATCTTTTATCCAACGCGATTAAATTTACAAACAGCGGTATAATTAAACTTCTTTCCGCCATAACAGAAAAAACAGAAAATACTGTTACAATACACTTTGAAGTAAAAGATTCAGGCATTGGTTTAACAGAAGAACAAATAGAAAGAATATTCCAGCCGTTCATACAGGCGGATGGAAGCACTACGCGCAAATATGGAGGGACTGGGCTTGGTCTTACAATAACAAAAAATTTCGTCGAGCTTATGGGCAGCAAACTAATGGTAGAAAGTTCGTTTGGTTTGGGCAGCAGGTTTGGTTTTGACATAACATTTGAAACTATTGCCGTAGATTCGTCATATAATCATGTAGTTACAACAGTACGCACTGATGAAAAACCAATTTTTAACGGTGAAATTCTGGTTTGCGAAGATAATACTTTAAATCAAATAGTTATAAGTGATCATCTTTCCAAGGTTGGAATTAAAACCATAATCGCGGGTAACGGGAGGATCGGCGTTAATTATGTCCAGGAACGAATTGATGAAGGCAAAAAACCTTTTGATTTAATTTTTATGGATATTCACATGCCGGAAATGGACGGTCTTGAAGCGACAAAAGAGCTTATAGAAAGCGGATGTAAAACCCCGATTGTCGCGTTAACCGCGAACATCATGGCTAATGACAGAGAAATTTATTTTGAAGCGGGTATGCGCGATTGTCTTTCCAAACCGTTTGTAGCGCACGATCTTTGGTCTTGTCTTTTAAAGTTTATAAAACCTGTCAGCATGTTGTCTGTAAATGAAGAAGGCGGCGACAATGAAGATGACGAGCAATATATGGAACTTGTAACCGCTTTTGTAAAAAGTAATCAGACAACAGTTAAAGATATTAAAGACGCTATGGAAGCGGGGGATGTAAAACTCGCGCACAGATTGGCGCATACATTAAAAAGCGTCGCGGGTGTAGTTGGAAAAACCGCGCTTACGGAAGCCGCTCAGGTTGTGGAACATACTTTTTTTACAGGTAAGGTTGATTCACTGGATGAACAAATAGAAAAACTAAACATTGAATTAAAAAACGCCTTAAAAGATCTTACTCCCTTAATGGAAAGTCATATTGGAAAAATAAATAAACCTTCTTCAGGTGAGGTTTTAGATAAAAAAGACGCTTTAAAACTTCTTGATAATCTTGATTCCCTTTTGGAATCTGACAGTTTTGATTGTTTAAAACTAGTTAGTGATCTTTTAAAGATTCCCGGAACAGAAACTTTGATTCAGGAAGTAGAAAATATGGAATTTGAAAACGCTCGCGAAATTCTGGCTGATATCAAACAAAGGATCGAAAATGAGCAGTAATAAAAAAATCCTGATTATTGATGATGAAAAAATTAATATAATGGCTTTAGCGCATTTTTTAACTCCGCAGTATGAAATTTTAATAGCTAAAAATGGTGAATTAGGTTTAAAGGCGGCGGAAAAGCATATACCTGATTTAATTTTACTCGATATTATTATGCCTGAAATGGACGGTTATGAAGTTTTAAAAAAACTTAAAGAATCAGATGTTACTAAAAATATTCCTGTTATATTTATATCAGGGCTGGCAAACACCGGAGAAAA
Organism: Treponema sp.; assembly: GCA_009784995.1. GTDB lineage: Bacteria > Spirochaetota > Spirochaetia > Treponematales > Breznakiellaceae > WQXQ01. The sequence goes on from WQXE01000122.1 coordinate 4,158, forward strand.
TAACGAAAAAGATAATTTACAAGGCGCTGTAGATTATATTTCCAAACCATTTGATAAAGATATTGTTAAGGACAAAATAAATTCATTTTTTAATTTATAAATCAAAATAAGTTTCGAATTCAACAGGATGGGGCAGATGTTTGTAACGAAGCGCTTCTTTCTTTTTATTATCTATCCAGATTTCTATAAGGCGTTTTGGAAAAACTCCCCCTGTTGTAAGAAAATCATTGTCTTTTGAAAGCGCGTCCAGCGCTTCATCCAGGCTTTGCGGAAGGAATTTAATTTTTGCCTGATCTTTTTTTGACAGATTGTAAAGATTGATATCATAAGGACCGTAACCTGCTTTTTTAGGATCGATTTTATTTTTAATTCCGTCAATGCCTGCCATTAAAATAGCGGCGTAAGCGTAATACGGATTGCAGGTGCCGTCCGGGCTTCTAAGTTCAAAGCGTTTTTTATCGGGGTCTTTGGCGTATGCGGGTATTCGGATAACAGAGCTGCGGTTGGATGTCGCGTAACCGATTGTAACAGGAGCTTCGTAACCTGGGACAAGTCTTTTATACGAGTTTGTGCTTGGATTTGTAAAACCGCACAGCGCTCTTATATGTTTTAAAATACCGCCAATAAAAAAAAGCGCGGTTTCACTAAGCTGAGAGTATCCATTCGCGTCATAAAAAAGCGGTTTACCATCTTTAAACAGGTGCATGTGAACATGAAGACCGCTTCCCGCTTCATCGTAAATTGGTTTAGGCATAAATGTTACGGTTTTACCTTCGTTATACGCGGCGTTTTTTAAAATGTATTTTGTAAGCATGGTTTTGTCCGCCATTTCCAAAAGCCCGCCAAACTCAACTTCGATTTCTACCTGCCCTGGTCCCGCGACTTCGTGATGATGATACTTAACGGCGATGTCCATGTTTTCCATCATCATGGAAACGCCGCTTCTAAAATCGCTTAACCTGTCCAAAGGAGGAGCGGCGTGGTAGCCGCTTTTCGCGGGTATTTTGTATCCCAGGTTCGCGGATTTGGAACTTGTATTCCATTCCGCCTGGTCAGCGTCTATTTTATAATAAGAAGAATGTCCGTCTATATAGTAACTTACGTGATCGAATACATAAAATTCAAACTCGGGGCTTATTCTCATTTCGTCGGCGATGCCTGTAGAGCGCAGATATTGTTCGGCGTTATAAGCGACATTGCGCGGGTCTTGATCAAAGCGCTTGTTTTCGGGAAGGTCGATTACAAATACATCGCCAATCATGGAAAGAGTCGGGATTTCGGCGAACGGGTCGATATGCGCGCTTTGTAAATTGGGAATAAATACCATGTCGCTTTTTTCTACAGGCGCGAATCCGTAATTGGAACCGTCAAAACCAACACCGTCTTTTAAGGTTTCCTGCGTAAACCTGTTTATGGGCATGGTAAGGTGGCGCCAGCGTCCCGTTAAATCGGTCATCATAAAATCTACCATTTTAACGCTGTGTTTTTCGCAGATTTTTTTAATGTCTTCCAA
>WQXE01000123.1 GCA_009784995.1 Treponema sp.
GAACCGCCTTGAGCACACAGTTCGCGGCCTCGACATAGGAGCAGAAAACATGCAGGCATCCGAGTCCAGAATACGTGACGCTAACATGGCGAACGAGACGGTAAATTACACCAAGAACATGATTCTTACACAATCCGGTACAGCAATGTTGGCTCAGGCTAACCAAAGAGGTCAATCGGTTCTTTCATTATTGCAATAAGCAGTATACTCCAGCGCCTAAATTCTTAGGTGCTGGACGACGTCTCTCGGAAAGGCGCTCAGCATCTATTTTAGGTGCTGGGCTTCTTTTTTATATACCCAATTTATATTAATGTGTGGTATAATTGCGCAATAAGCGGCTGTTATATTGAAGGTTTCGCGTTGAATATTGACGCGTATCATTGGTATAATTTAACTATTAGCCAAGATGGCTCAGTTGGCAGCGCAGTTCACTCGTAATGAACAGGTCAGGGGTTCAATTCCCCTTCTTGGCTAAAAGTAACATTGATCAGTTATTGGGGAATTGAAACTTTTTTGCGGCATAAAAACCATAGCAGGTGCGTATGGTTTTTATGTAAAATGGCATGGATGCCATTTTAGCAAAAAAGACGGCTTGGAAACCTGAGGCAGGATGCCGAAGGTTGGAAAGCAATTCCCCTTCTTGGCTTTGATATGCCGAAGGTTTTATAATAATGGGAGGATTTAGGTGTGAAAAAGATTTTTGTGGTGGATGACAACAGCACAAATCTATTATCCGCGAAAGAAGCGCTTTCGGAGCAGTATAATGTGATGACAATTTCATCCGCTTTGATAATGTTCGATTTTTTAGAAAATATCAAACCCGATTTAATTTTATTGGATATTGAAATGCCCGAAATGAACGGCTTTGACGCGTTAAAAAAATTAAAAGCCGACGAACGGTATTCCGGCATCCCTGTTATATTTCTGACAAGTCATAACGATGAAGCTGTTGAATCTCTAGGTAAAAAGATGGGTGTTGTGGATTTTATTCCCAAACCTTTTTGTAAATCCATTCTTCTTAATCGTTTAAAACCTCATTTAGAGAGTGATTCATGTATATAATAATCGGCGTATTAATAACGCTGGCTTTACTTCTTATATGTATTATAATAGCAAAATTTATTTCCAAAACAATTGAGCATCGCTTAAAAGATATGATGAATAAAGTCCGCGAAGCCGACGAAATCGCGCGAAAAGCAATTGAAGCGAAAAATTCCATGAGTTATCTTAATAACATTTTAAACGGAATGGACGCGATGATTTATGTTACAGAACCCAGTACCGGCGAAATTCTTTTTATGAATGACAATATGAAGCTGCATTATAATATCGAAGGCGACGGCGTCGGGCAGTTGTGTTACAAAGTTTTGCAGGAAGGGTTAGACGCGAAATGCGATTTTTGTCCGTGTAGAAAACTTGATAAAGATCCGGATACAATTGTTGTTTGGGAAGAGCACAGTCCTTTAACTAATCGTGTTTATCATAATGTTGACAGATACATAAATTGGCCCAACAGAAACAAAGTTCATATGCAGCATTCTGTTGACATAACAGAACTTGTCGCCGCGAGAGAATCCGCCGAGCAAAGCAATCGATCCAAAGGAATATTCCTGGCGCAAATGAGTCATGAAATACGCACACCCATGAACGCTATTTTAGGTATATCTGAAATTCAACTGCGCGATCCGTCTCTCTCATCATCCGCGGAGGACGGATACAGAAAAATATATGAATCGGGAAATCTTTTAATGAACATTATAAATGATATTCTTGATTTTTCCAAAATTGACGCGGGCAAAATGGAGATCGTTTTGGATAAATACGATATTCCAAGTTTAGTTAACGATACTGTGCTTTTAAACCGCTTGCGATGCGAAAGCAAAGCGATTGAGTTTATTCTGAAAGTAGACGAAAATACACCGCTTGAACTGATTGGCGACGGACTGCGTATCAGGCAAATACTTAACAATTTGCTTTCAAACGCTTTTAAATATACTGAAACAGGCGAAGTTATATTATCTATTAATGCCGAACCTTCGCGGGATAAAGATACTGTTATACTTGTATTCCGTGTGAGTGATACCGGGTGCGGCATGAATAAAGAACAACTGGATATACTTTTTGAAGAATATTCGCGTTTTAATATACAAACAAACCGCGGTGTTACCGGTACCGGTTTGGGTATGACAATTACAAAACGTCTTTTAGATATTATGGACGGCGAAATATTTGTGGAAAGCGAAGTTGATAAGGGCTCTGTATTTACTGTCCATTTACCGCAGAAAAAACATGGAGCCGCTGTCTGCGGAAAAGAAGTGGCTGACAGATTAAGCAGTTTTACTTTTAGTGATAAAACAATTTCTAAAAAGACACAGATTATACATGAATATATGCCTTACGGTAAAGTTTTAATAGTTGATGATGTTGAGTCCAATTTATATGTCGCTAAAGGATTAATGCTTCCTTACGGCTTACATGTAGAAACTGTAAACAGCGGATTTAAAGCGATAGAAGCGATAAAGAATAATCCTGATTTTGACATTATATTTATGGATCATATGATGCCTAAAATGGACGGTATACAAACAACAGAAGTTATGCGTGAAATGGGTTATACCCGGCCTATTATCGCTCTTACCGCGAATGCTGTTGTCGGGCAGGCGGAAATGTTTTTATCTAATGGTTTTGATAATTTTATCGCGAAACCAATTGATACGCGGAAAATGGATATTATTTTAAAAGATTATATAAGAGATAAAAAACCGCCTGAAGTAGTTGAGGCGGCGCGCAAGGAATATCTTGAAAAAGAAACCGGTAATAACAGAAGCCCTTCTGATAACGCGGCGCCTAATGTTAATATTGAACTGGCAGTACATTTCGCTCACGATGCTGTATACGCGGTTAATTTTCTAAAAACTATAATAGAAAAAACAGGTGATTTAAATGATGATGATATAAATACATATATAACTACAGTTCATGGCGTAAAAAGCGCGCTCGCGAATATTGGTGAAAAAGAATTGTCCGCTATAGCTTTAAAACTGGAAAAGGCGGGGCGCGAAAAAAATCTAACTTTAATAATGGAAGAAACACCAGTGTTAATCAACGCGCTTCAGTTTTTGATCGATAAATATAAAACAAATGATAATAATGACACTATAGAAATTTCCAATGAAGATAAAATATTTTTACAGGAAAAATTAAATATTATTAAAGCCGCGTGTGATACATTAGATTTAAATAAAATCGAAGAAGTTTTAAAGGAAGTAAAGAAAAAAACCTGGACTTATGAAATAAATGACAGTCTTGATGATATTTCTGTATATTTATTACGCGCGGATCTAAAAAAAATTGTTCCTGTTATAGATAAAATTATAAAATTTCTATAACGCCTTTTGGTCTTATTTTTAATACAGTCACAGAATCTTTGCCAAATACAGTTTCCATATATTTACAGTAAACATCAATTTTTTCCAGCGGGATATATGATTGAATTGTACCAGCGAAGCCGCCGCCGTGAACCCTGCAGGCGGATTTTATCTGTTCTTTTTGGAAAAATTCTTTTGTAAGGGCAAGAGCCAGGCTGATACCTTGTTCTTTTGGATTATTCAGTGAATAAACATTTTGTAATATTTCCCATGAAGAGTTTCCTGATTCATTTATTAAATACAGATAATTATTTAAAAACTTTTGTTTTTCTTCACCTGTTGCCGCGCTTTCTATTTTAATCAAAGTTTCGCTTATTTCGTCTACACGTTCGTTTTCGTTAAAAAAGTGAAGGCAGCGCAGTAAAGCCCTGTCTCCAATTTTTTTGCGTATATCGGACGCGCCGGATATTACCTGTTCTTTTTCAATTTCGCGTAAAACACTTTTACCGAAGAACGCCGCGACATCTTTCATTTCTTTTGGGATGGAGGCGTAATCGTCTGTTAAATCCGCGTGACTGCCGCCTGTATTTACTACGCACAAAGCGAAACCAGCCGCTGATAAATCAAAATTGATTTGTTTTACTTTCGGATTTAACGTATCTTTAAAATCAATCGCGACCGCGCCGCCTGACGCGCATGCTGTTTGATCCATTAAACCGCATGGTTTTTCAAAGTATACATTTTCCGCGATTTGCCCTATTTGCGCGATTTCAAGCGGTGTAAGTTTGCCTCCGCCGTATAAAGAATCAAAAATACAGCCGATTAATACTTCGATAGCCGCTGACGATGAAAGCCCCGAGCCAGGTTGTACTGTCGAATGAGCGTTAGCCGAAAACCCGTTAATTTTAAAGCCGCGTTTAACAAACTCCGCGGCGATTCCCCTTATAAGAGAGTCTGTTTTTCCGGCTTCTTCGGGTTTTGGCTGAAGGTCGCTGTCTCCGTTTTCTTTTGTTAATTTTATTTTTACATCGGGGAAACCCGCTGAACGAAAGAAAACGATATTATCATTACGCTCAAGTACGGCGGCGGCGCAATCCATTTGAATGGAAGCCGCCAGTACTTTACCTCGATTGTGATCTGTGTGGTTTCCAGCGAGTTCTGTTCTGCCGGGAGCGCTGAATAAACGTATATTTCCGTTTGTATTAAGATTATCCATTCCTGATACTAACGTTGTGTAACGTTGGCGCGCGTTTTCTATTTCCTGCTCGCCGTAAAGTTCAGCGAAAATATTTGTCATGTACTGTGAATTAATTTTTTCGATTATTTCTTTCATGTTGTTTCCTGTTTAACTGATTCTGTTTTTTTATATTTTGAAAGGTAATCAAAAAATGAAATTATAGAAAACAAAACAGAAAGAGCGAATATTACAAGTGATCCTGTTTTAAAATACGGTAACATGGTTTCAGTTATTGCCTGCGTATGGGTATGCGGTTCGTGGATTTGCCGTTCCAAACTGAAAACTAAAAGAGCGGCTCCTACCGCTACAATATAAGCGACAGTTTTTATTTTTCCGTAAATACTCGCGCCAAGTGTTATACCTTTTTTTAACATCAAGTTACGTAAAAATAAAATGCCAAACTCGCGGTAAATAATCAACAGAAAAAGAATCACAGGAAAAATGCTATCTCCCCAAAGCCTGTCAATAATGAAACATAGAAAATATGTAATTTGTACAAGAGTATCCGCGAAGGGATCAAAGAGTTTTCCAAAATCACTTGTTTGGTTAAATTTGCGTGCTACAAAACCGTCAAAATAATCGGTAACTTCTGATACAATAAAAATTATCCAGAGAACAGGTATTGTCCACGCGTATTCACGGAACACAAGGAAAATAACCAGAAATACAGGAGCCAAAATTATTCTGAATAAAGTGAGTTTATTCGCAAGGTTCATAATTAATATTGGCTTTAAAGGCAATATGTGTCAATTGGGGGGTAATAATTTAAGTTGATCTTTATTTGAATATTTTTTATACTTTTAAAATAAGCCCGGATGGTGGAATTGGTAGACACGCTAGTTTCAGGTACTAGTGTTTTTAATAACACGGAAGTTTAAGACTTCCTCTGAATATATAGCTAAGTCTATATGTTATATAGATTTAGCGGTTCTTAACCTTTCCGAAAGCGGTAGGGAGAACGTCATTTATCTCGCTCTGTTTAACACTTGTTTAACACTTTTTTGAGAAATCAAAAAACTTTATCAAGCGTTACAGAGTTTTTAGGAGATGATGTATGC
>WQXE01000124.1 GCA_009784995.1 Treponema sp.
CACCACAATGAAAAGTTATCTGTTATATCCGATAAAGTATGGGAAGCTTTTGAAGCTCATCGCGGCGGCTTTGTGCGTGTAGATGATTTCCAGTTAATCACATTTAAGTTGTAATCGGCAGGAGGTAATTTCTTGGAAATAGATATTTATGAAGAAGAACAGCAAATATACGATGAAGCTGTTTCTCGTATTTCGGAAATTAAAAGCGGAGCGTTATTAAATTTTGACGAATACGAAACACTTACAAAAGAGTACGGGAGAATCCTAAAGCAGCTGCGCCGGATTACCCGAATTACCGACCGTACCGTAAGGGGGCTGCATGAAAATAATTTGGATTTAACCGACAAAGTACATTATGACGCGCTGACCGGGATTTATAACAGGCGTTTTATGGAAGATAACTTGAAGCGGATTATAAAAACATTATCACGTTCCTCCGGCAGCGAACTTAGCGTATTGATGATAGATATTGATTTTTTCAAGAAATACAACGATACATACGGACACAGCGAAGGTGATACTTGCTTAAAAGCAGTAGCGCGATCTATAACAGAAAGCCTGTTACGCCCCGATGATTTCGCGGCGAGATATGGCGGTGAGGAATTTGTTGTAATCCTGCCTAACACCGATGAAAGCGGAGCGCTTGTAATGGCGAATAAAATCCTCGCTAACATTCAGTTTAAAAATATCCTTCATGAAAAAAATGAAGCCACAAGCTGCATAACCGTTTCAATTGGAGTTACGACAAGTGAAGTAAAACGAGGACAAGAAGGAAGCGCTTATATAAAACAAGCTGATGAAGCGTTGTATGTGTCAAAGCAAAATGGCCGTAACCGGTATACTTTTATAGAGTTAAAAGGGGAAGAACTATGAGAATGGATATTGAAGAATACAATGAAATGCTGAATAAAAATAACATCCGCGTTATTTATAGCGGTCCGATTTGGTCGGACGGCATTGACGGTATGGCAGAGATGATGAAAAAACGCCTTGAATTTGATGACATACCTTACACCGCGTCTAAATCCGTGTTTTCGATTTTTGTTGAACAAATCAATAATATGATGATGTATTCGGCAGAAAAAGAAAAGAAAATAAACGCGGAAAGCCGCGAAACGGAAATATCAAAGGGAGTTTTTGTTTTAGGGCTTCAGGGAGATACATATTTTATTCAAACCGGGAATTTAGTAACAAACAGCAACGCCGAAATTCTTAAAAAGCGAATTGACCACCTTAACTCCCTTGATAAAAAACAATTGCGCCAATACCATAAAGAGCAAATGAATGCTGAAAATGATAATCCGGAAAGTCATGGCGCGGGGATTGGACTTATAGAAGTGGCGCGACGCTCGGCTTCCCCTATTGAATATACTCTTAATCCTCGCGGTGATAAAATGCAATATTTCACAGTATATTTAACAGTAATACAAGGAGGTAAACAATAATGTCATTCTACCTGGAAAAAGAAAAAACATTTTCAATGCCTTACATCCTTATAGATGAAAAAAAAGGATACATGAAAATGGAAGGGCAATGCTTCCATGAAAATGTTGTTGTATTGTTCAAAGAAATTAACAATTGGTTAGACGTTTATCTTAAAACTGATTTTGTTTTATTTACCTTTGATTGCGACATTGAATATTTAAACAGCTCAACCTTAAAACTGTTAAATGTTTTACTGTTAAAGCTTGATAGGCACTCCTGTAAAAATAATAAAATCATCGTAAACTGGATTACCATTGAGGAAGACGACATAATGATTGAGTGCGGCGAGGATTATCAGGAAGAAATGGAAAATTTAGAGTTTAATTTAGTTATTAAATAAATATCTGATAACAAGGAGACTGAGAATATTGTTAAAAACAATCCGTATGAAGCTGTTGGTGCCTATTCTGTGCGCTATCATTTTGGGCAGCCTAATCATTGGTATCGTTGGATACCGGCTCGCGGCGGACATCGTTATCGGCGCGTTTGAAGAAGACGGGCTGCGTTCCGCAAGTTATCTGCGTGAGTACATAGATATGGTCATAAGCAAAGCGGAGCTTGATTTGTCCGCGCTTTCCGTTGCTCCGTCTGTTAAGTATCTTTTGCAAGGGGATCAGCTTTCCGAGGAATTGGTAGAAGGCTACATAATGGCGCTTGTAGACCAGCATGGCATCTATAACAGTATAACCATCCTGAATACCGAAGGTATCATCGTTGCTAGCACCTCCGGCAGTACGGGCGGAAACAGAGGTGACAGAGAATACTTTCAAGATAACATGAAAGGTTTGTTCCATATCTCCGGGGTCGAGTTGAGCCGCCAGACCGGACGGCTTGCCACATTTATCTCCATCCCTATACGCGACATGGATGACGGTACTATCATTGGCGCGGCGCTGACAGTCATCAGACTTGAGGAGCTTAACGCTCGCTATGTTGTCCCTGTCAATCTGTTAGGTGACCACGGTTACGCTATGGTCGTGTCGGGCGCGGGTGAAATCATCGCGCACAGAGATGAGAATATGATTTTAGATCCCGGCAATGATGAACGCTCTGAAAATAATGGAATCGTCGCAGGGGAAACACTGAAGTCTCTCTTAACTGTAACTGAAGGCGGCGGCAATATCGCGTTTAATACATCAATAGACGATGTGAACTTCAGGGCTTTCGCGGAGCGCAGCCATTATACAGACTGGTATGCTGTTGTGATTTGCCCTATCAGCGAATTTTATGAAGCGGCGTATGGATTAGCTTGGACAACCGCCATTTTAATATTTACCGTTATTCTGTTTATCACGATAATTATATTAATCGCGGTCAACGGAGTAACAAGAGCTTTAAGTACCACCATCCGTTATGCCGACACTGTCGAAAAAGGCGAGTTAGATACACAGTTATTTGTAAAGCGCGATGATGAGGTTGGAATTTTAGCGGATTCTCTTCGCGGCATGGTCGGAAAATTAAAAATAATGATTGATGAAGCGAAAGCGACTTCGGCAACGATAATGGCGGGCATAAATTACGCTAGTAAAATTCAAGGCGACCTTCTTCCCAAGAATCAAGCCTTTGATAAAGCGTTCACGGACTATTCAATCATATGGAAACCGCGGGATATAGTAGGCGGCGATATATTCTGGCTAAAAAACTTTGAAGGCGGAGCTGTCCTTTGTGTGTGCGACTGCACCGGTCACGGAGCGCCGGGCGCGATGCTGACGATGCTTGTCGTGTCCGCTTTTGAGGATATGGTGAATGAAAGTAATTGCCATGACACCGCGGGCATTATATTCAATCTAGAGCAAAGGCTTGTTGGTGGGTTTGGCGTTGAACCTCTTGAAAAAGGTATGGCAGGCGCGGACATACATGACGGCTGCGACATGGCAGTTCTTTTTATAAAAAAAGACGGCAGTGTCAATTTGTCCTCGGCTAATATGCCCGTTTTTTCCTGTAACGGAGAAGAGGTTAGCCATATTAAAGGGCAGCGGCTCTGTATAGGCGAAGGTTTGTTAAAGAGCAAAGACGAAATTAAAACCGTTTTTATCCCCGCTTGTCCCGATAATAAATATTACATCGCGTCTGACGGATTATTTGACCAGCCCGGCGGAAAAGAAAAAGTTTTCCCATTCGGTTATAGGCAGTTTAAAGAAATTATATTAAAAAATCATAATGAAAGCCAGGATACCATTTCCGATAAGATATGGACTGCGTTTGAAGATTACAGGGGAACAGAGCTGAGAGTGGACGACGTTGAGCTGATTACTTTTAAACCGTAACAAAGGAGGTTTTAAAATGAAAATTGATATGTTGCAATACAATAAAATGCTAATGGAAAATAACATCTCCATCATCTACAGCGGTCCGTTGTGGGCGGATGGAATCGACGGGCTGGCGGATTTCCTTCAAAGGCGGCTTGATATAGACGAAATCGCGTTAAGTATGTCACAGTCTGTGTTTTCAGTCTTTGTTGAGCAATTGAACAATATGCTGATGTATTCGGTTGAAAATACAGAAATAGACTTTTCTGAAAAAACAAAATCGAATATAGTGAAAGGTATCTTTTTGATGGGCAGGCATGATAACAAATATTTTTTGCAAACAGGTAATTACATGAAAAGTAGCAATGTAGAGCTTTTGAAAGACCGAATTGATTATTTGAATACGCTTGATAAACAGCAGTTGCGGAACTTCCTAAAAGAAAAAAGAAAATCCGAAAACGACAATCCCGAAAGCAAGGGTGCGGGATTAGGGCTTATTGAAGTAGCGAGGCGCTCTACATCCAGGATTGATTATGAGTTTATTCCATGCGAAGACGGATTAACGTATTTCACTATGTATGTGACAATATAGGAGAGTAAAAAAAATGGTTTTATATTTAGAAAAGGAAAAAACTACCTCAACACCGTATCTTCTTATTGACGAAAAGAAGAATTATATGAAATTAGAAGGCCGAAGCTTTAATGAAAATATAACAGACTTTTTTAAAGAGGTTTTTGATTGGCTGGACGTCTACCTAACGACTGACTTCGGCTCTTTCACAATTGACCTTGAAATGGATTATTTCAACAGCGCCACATCTAAGCTGCTGCACAATATGTTGATGAAGATGGACAAGTATACTACTGATAAAAACACCATTATTGTCAACTGGATTACGACAGAAGACAACGACATTATTATTGAGTGCGGCGAAGACTTAAAGGATGAAGTCGAAAAATTGACGTTTAATATGGTGATTAGATAGATTCTAAATCCCTATGAATTTATACAATGCGCTTTTAATATTATCTACATATTTTTCATCAATATGTCCGATATATTCGCCAATGTTAGACTGTTTTATAGTTGTAATTTTATCGATCATAATATAACCGGCTTTATCAAGATTGTTATGATCTGATGGCTCTATTTTTATTCTAAAGTCCGATTCAATTTCTATCGTGGTTATTGGTATTACAGTAAGTGAATCAAAATCATCAAATGAAACTGCTTGAATTACTACAGCAGGTCGGGGTTTTGTTGAATATGTTCCGCCTGTTGTCGTGTAAATATCATACTGCTTCATCATCCCACCATTCACTAACGGCGCTTCCCATCCAATCATCTAGTTCCTTATCTGTTTTTATGGTGTGGCTTGAAACTTCATTTTTTGAAAATGGGATAATTTTTATTTTTTGTCCGCGATAAGCAATCGGTAAATCGATGAACTTTGCAAGATCATCAGCAAAATAGGTATTTGGCGCAGTAGAAACATAAGCCATATCAATCTCCTCTTTTGTATTACAAATATAGCCTATGTGGTTTAATGGGAGTTGTCAAGTAATATTAGCTTGTTGTAAAAAAAGGAAACCTCAGCTTACGCTAAGATTTCCTTTTTTATCTGAGCCGCGCTACGCCCGATTAAGCACGGCAAAGCCGTGTGGATGAATAATCTAAAAACGGCGTGGCGCACGTTAAAATTAACAGGATGATTAATGCGCGACAGCTTTAGCTGGAGCAGCGCGCCTTTGCCTTAACTTTCGGAATAATTGGTTCGAATCCAGCTTGTCTCTAAATTTAAAAAAGGAAATCCCGTTAAAAACGGAATTTCCTTTTTTATCTGAGCCGCGCTGGATTCGAACCACCGACCACCGCCTTAAAAGG
>WQXE01000125.1 GCA_009784995.1 Treponema sp.
CGAACGCACCTTGTCCAATCCAAAATACCCCACGCGTTTCCGCGATTAAAGACGATTTCTGAACCGCTGAATTGCATTACGCCTTCAGCATAATAACACGGAGAACATCTGGCATATTTAAAAGCGTTTTTTTCATTCCTCCAGGGTTGGTTTGTAACGAGTGACTGGGAATCTTCGTTTTCGGTTAAAACCAGCGCGCCCCTAAGGCTGCGATGTTTACCAAAATCCGGAATATCAACTTTGATAATTTTAGCTCCGCCTTCCATACAAATAAAATCCAGATGCATTTTTTTTCTGCGCCATCTTGCAGAACCTGATACACTGCTGTTTGGCATTTCGAACCCGCCAAGAGGTATTAATGAACTAACGACCTGCGTTGTTCGTTTTTTATCCCTTAAAGAAATTACAGAAGTACTCATGTGACCAAGCCAGCCGTCGTCTCTAATTTCAAAAACTAACATGTGTGTTGGAGAAAATACAATGTATCGATCCGATTCTGTTATTTTATGCCTTGGCGCGTAGGACATTTCCGGATCATAAAAAAAGTTTGTTTGTTTTGACCAGCCAAAATTTTGAGGCTGCCCTCTTTCGTCCAGTAAAGACATAGAGTTGTAAATTTCATTTTGAGGCATGCTTTTTTACCTGTTTACAGTAAATTGCTATCATGTTATTAAGATAACATGGATTATAAAGGAATAAAAGCATTGGTAATGGGGCTTGGTTTACACGGCGGCGGGCTTCAGTCCGCGTGTTTTTTACTTAAGCGAGGCGCCTCTGTTACAGTTACCGATTTAAGAGACGAAGTTACATTAAAACCCACAATCGAACAGCTTGATAAATTTTGCGGCGAATTAAAAAGCGAGCCAGTGCGTTACATTTTAGGAAAACACGAAATTGAAGATTTTCAAAAAGCCGATATCGTAATAAAAAACCCGGGTGTAAAGCCGGATTCGCCATTTTTACAGGCTTCGAAACGAATTGAAACAGATATTTCACTTTTTTTAAATGAATCACCGGCAAGAATTTTCGGCATTACAGGCACCAAAGGAAAAAGCGGAACGGCAGCCGCGCTAACCTGGATTCTCGCGGCGGAAAGAAAAAACGGCAAGGCTTTTCTTGGCGGGAACATTACAGTTTCTCCTTTAACATTTTTGGACGAATTAACTGATAAAGACGATGTAGTTCTAGAACTTTCAAGTTTTCAATTAGGCGATATAAAAAATCATACAACAAGTGACGGAAAAAAATTATTAAAACCAGCCGCCGCGATTTTAACATCGATTATGCGCGATCATTTAGACCGTTACGTGTCAATGGACGAATATATCGATGATAAAAGAAACATATACAGGGGACAGGATTCATCTTGTATAACTGTCGCGGGTGATGATGACTGGGGAAAAAGTTTCCACAGCGAATCAAAAGCCAGACCTTTAATTTGGTCATCCAAACAAAGTTTACAGTCTCCTTTTAATAAAGGACAAAGCGGCGGCTGGATAACTCCTGACGGCAGTGGTCTAGCTTGCCTTTTTGGTTTTGACGCGCCTGAAGAAACTGTAGAATTGGTTCCGAGGCGTCTTTTAACACCAGGCGGTCATCAGAAATTAAACATGTTATGCGCGTCTTTGGCGGCTTACGGCTTTGGTATTAAAGCGCGGACAATTAGCAGCGCGTTATCTGTTTACAAAGGGCTTGAACACCGTCTTGAATACTTTCACGCGGCTAACGGAATAAAATTTTACAATGACAGCGCCGCGACAATCCCGGAAGCGGCGGCAGCCTGCGTCGAAGCGTTGTCAGAAAACGCGCCATTAATTCTTGTTACAGGCGGTACGGATAAAAACCTGGATTTTACTCCTTTGGCAAAAGCGGCAAAAAAAGCAAAAGAAATAATTTTATTGGCAGGCACAGGAAGTCACAAACTAGCCGCGATGTTAGATGAAGCCGGAGTTTCATACAATGGACCATTTGATGATTTAGAAAAAGCGGTTCACTTCGCTGTATGTAAGGCGCGAAGCGAAGATAATGTTGTATTATCTCCCGGATGCGCTAGTTTTGGCATGTTTTTAAATGAGTTCGATCGCGGCCGCAAATGGAAAGAAGCTGTAAAAACATATGCTTGTTAAAAAAATAAACAAAAAGACTTCACACGGAGACACGGAGACACGAAGTACACAGAGGATAGATAACGAATTACAACTCCGTGCCTTTGTGCCTCTGTGTGATGCTGGAGTTTAAATTTGGATTTGGAAATGCTGCGAAGGCGCGCCGCGATCATTAAACAGGTACGCGCGTTTTTTGAAAAAAAAGGTTATCTTGAACTGGATACTCCCCTGCTTTTACCGGATTTAATCCCCGAATCCTGTCTTGAAGTATTCCAAACCGAGCGGCTTTTTCCAACAGGCAGTAAAAAAGAAAAACAAAATTTATGGTTAATTCCTTCACCTGAAATATGGATGAAAAAAATAATCGCAAAACACGGTGTAAATATTTTTCAGATTTGTAAATGTTTTCGTAATGGTGAATCGGAAGGGAAATTTCACAATAGCGAATTTACAATGCTTGAATACTATACGATGGAAGCGGATTACATGGATTCGCTTGAACTGACAGAAGAATTTTTTAGAAATTTAACCACGGAGGACACGGAGTTACACGGAGGAAGAGGTAAAGGTAGTTTATTTCCGTTTGAAAGGATTACGGTGGCGGAGGCTTTTGAAAAATATGCTGGGTTTGATTTATTTGATATGGCAGCCAAAGGCGCGGATGCTATGTATATTCAGGCAAAGAAGCTGGGGCTTGACCTTATGCCCGGTTTGGCTGTACCGCAGCTTTACGATTTAATTTTTATACATTCTGTAGAACCTAATTTAAAAAGCGATAAACCTGTCGCTTTAATAAACTATCCCGCTTTTGTTCCATGCCTCGCGAAAAAAGCAGCTAACGGACAGACTGTCGAGCGCTGGGAATTATATTACAACGGTTTAGAGCTGGCGAATTGCTTTTCCGAAGAAATAGATCCGCAAAAAGTAAAAAACTTTTTCTTCGATGAAGAAGCGGAAAAAACACAAAGCGCCATTATTAAACACAAAGTTGATCACAATTATTACAAATTGTTTGAACAAAACTTTCCCAAATGCAGCGGTGTCGCGATGGGACTGGACAGATTAATAATGGCGCTGACCGGAAAAATAAATATAAACGGGGTAATGATAACAGATAACTTACATTAAAAGCCATTCAAGAACATTGATGCGGCGTATTCCATTATATACTGCCGGCGGATCATCATCCATTGTTAATAAAAATTTGGAACTATGATCCCGAATAATATTTAAAGGTCTTAATTCCCGTTCCATAGTTGATTGTTCGCGGCAAGTATACGCGACTTGATAATATAATCTTTCGTCTCCCTTAGAAGCAATAAAATCTACTTCAAAGTTTTCTATTTTACCGTAACTAATATCGTAACCGCGGCGCAGTAATTCAAGAAAAACGACATTTTCCAAAACCCTGCCTTCATCTTTTATTTGTGAACCAAGTAAATAATAACGAAGTCCGGGACAAACAAGATAATATTTGTGTCCTGTTTTTAGATGCTGTTTACCTTTTATATCAAAGCGTCCAAGCCTGTAAATAATGTAACTGTCTGTTAAAGCGCTTATATAATTTTCTACAGTATGTACCGATATTTTTCTTCCCGCGCTTGTCATAGAATCTGCTATTTTTTTTGTAGAAGTTTCACATCCAATATTATCAAATAAAAACCGAACAAGACTTTCCAGCATTAAAGTGTCGGCAACCTTTTTTCTGGTGACAATATCCTTTAACAAGATAGTATTATAAATTCCGTCCAGATATTTTCGAATTTGGTTTTTACTGTCTTTTTTTTCGGCAAGTTCCAAAGTATACGGAAACGAACTATTAAGAATATAATCCTGATAAAATCGAGAAAGCGGTTTATTTCCGGTAAATGCCGAAAAGTACTCTTTAAAAGACAAAGGCAAAAGTTGTATTTCCACATAACGTCCGGATAAAAATGTTGCCAATTCTCCCGAAAGTATAAAAGCATTTGAACCGGTTATATAAAGATCGATATTTTTTCTGATAAATAAGCTATTTATAGCTTTTTCAAAATTATTCACATTTTGAATTTCATCAAGGAAGATATAGTTCATTTTTTTGGGATCAAGTTTAGCTGTTATATAGTCGTGAAGCGCAAAAGGATCAAGTAAATGCCGGAAATCAGCGTCTTCAAGATTTATTTCTATAATCTGATTTTGATGCACCTTATTTTCAAGTAAATGTTGACGAAATAATTCCAGCAATGTTGATTTTCCACAACGTCGTACCCCGCTTACGATCTTAATTAACTGGGTGTCTTTATAGGAACCAAGCTGATTTATAAAAATTGGTCGTTGTATCATAAAATGAAGTATAGTGCAAAAACTTTAGAAAATCAAGAGTTTTTGCAGTATACTTTTAAAATATAAACAGGGTTATTACCTTCCCCGGTTAAAATCATTTAAAACAGCATTAATTCTAGGCGCCCATTGCGCGACATATTGAGTGGGATTTGTTCTTCCAAGACCATCTCTAAAATCAAGAACAAAATCATCAAACGGAAAATCAGGAATTAAAGCAAAGTTCCTTGGCGTAATATAATTTATATCTCTTGACATTACGACAGTTTCATTAACATCCCGCATATTTCTTGAAGCCCAATAATGATCTTCCAGCCAATCAGTATCATGAGGAACAAACCAGTATTCCGCGGCTCTAAGAATAACATCAACTTCCGCAGGAGAAAAAATACTTGGAATAACCAAAACAGTATCTATAGCGTCAACACGAAGATTATTCGCTCTTGGTCCTCTTGGCGCAAGCACATAACCCGCGGTAAATCTGTCATTCATTTGCGCTTTTCTCCATTCAGGATCAAATGTCATAGAAACACGCCCATCCATAAACGCTGACCAGTTCCAGCCCCAGTCATAATTCGGCTGTGTCATTATAAGACCTTCGGTTATCAATTGATTGTAAAATTGTAAAGCTTCGATAAACGCGGGACTGTTAGTCCCGTTTTGAGCTCTTCCCTGCGCGTCAAATGTAACAAAATTACCGCCATTTCCAAAAACTAACGATTTAATAAAATCACGCGGATCATCACAGGCTATAGCGAAAGTTGAACCGCGTCTTAATCTTTTGCAAAGTTCATGGAATGTAGTCCATGTCCAGTTATTACTTTTTTGTAAATCATAAATATATTCAGGACCCAGACCCGCATTCACTAAATGCTGAGAATTAAAAAAAATCATTGCTGTTCCCCATCCGTCATTCGGACGTCCATACTGCCAGCCGTATTGTTTCCCGTTAATAGTCATATAACTTTCTACAAAACCGTTATACATAGGAGTGACTCCGGCAACCGCTTCACGATTTTTTAGATTTACAGTTTTTGAATCGCTTATAGGATATATAAGCCCCTGTCTTTGCAAAACCATTGCCATAGAAGAGGTAA
>WQXE01000126.1 GCA_009784995.1 Treponema sp.
GCGAATTATGTTTTATTTGTAATAATAATCCTTTTTTGCGTATCGGCAAAAAAATCGATTTTTTACAGTAAACCCGCATCAGGTTTACTGGCGTTTCTTTTAGCTCTCGGATGCTTTTATGCAATTAGTCTTTTACAATTGCTTTTAGTTCCGTTTGCTTCGATACAGGTTTTTGCACTTACAATTACTCTGTCACCTGTAAACCCCGCTATGTATCCGTTTCATACGATACTTACCATAATGGAAATTATCGTTTTGTTTTATTTAACAGCAAAATTATTAGAAAGGAAGGTAAATATATGAAAAGAAAAAATTTAAAAGCGCTTATTTTTATTACAGCGCTTACTGGTCTGTTATTTTGCGGCTGTGTAGTCGCGAACCTGTTTAGTTTTAACTCGGTAACAGGTACAGGTAATCTTGAAACATTTGAATACAGTGTTGGTGATTACAACAGGGTATCGGTAGAGGGTTTTTGTGAAATCCATTATTATTCCGCTCCGTCCAATACTGTTACATTGGCAGTACAGCCCAACTTGCATGAATATTTTGTTGTAGAAGTAGTAAACCGTGAACTGATTATCAAAACAACAAGGAGTATTAATTCCGGTAAAACACCTGTACTTACAATTTCTGTTCCGGTTCTAAATGGTTTGTCCGTATCAGGCGCGTGTAATTTTATTACATATGATAAAATTACTTCCGACTCGCTTACAATTAATTTCAGCGGAGCGGGAGACGGCAAAGCGGAATTGGATGTACAGACACTTTCTGTCGATATTACAGGAGCGGGAAAATTGAACCTGTCAGGTTATGCAAATTCAGCCAGGTTTGATCTTTCGGGTGCCGGCGAACTAAACGCGCTGCCGCTTGAAACGCAAAAAACAACGATTAATCTTTCGGGAGCAGGTACGATCAAAGTAAGCTGTTCGGAAAAACTTACCATTAACGCAAGCGGCGCGGGTACGATTCAATACAAAGGAAGTCCCAGCATCAGCCAAAATACAAGCGGTGTTGTAAGTATAAGACAGGTTAATTGATATAAATTTTTATCTCTCCTTATTTATATCTGTATTTTAACAAAAATATGTACTAATATGTTATATTGATATAATATAGGGAGAATAAAATTATGGTAAAAATGTTTTCGGCTTTTACGGAAGAAATTGATGATATAAACATAGCAATATCTGAAATATTAAATCAGTTAAACCTGGAACATTCGTTAATGAAAAACTCAGTTGGCATTCTGCATTGTTATCACGAATTTATTGACAGCGGGGTTGTTAAAACACTTTGTGAAAAACTGCCTTTCGATATTATAGGTATCACAGTTCCTTATATTCGACTTTCCAATAATGCGAGCTCGATGGGGCTTATGCTTAATGTTCTTACAGGTGATGATGTAAAATTTATCACAGGTATTTCCGGCTCCATTGATATTGGCGGGGGAAATTTAAAACAAGTTTCAGATAAAATGTGCTCTGAGATTTCCAATAAGCTTGGCAAGGATGAAAAACCGCCGATATTAATGGCGTTTGGTCCTTTTATGCATGTGTTAAAAATAAACGCTGATGAATTTGTCGATAATATAAGCGGTTTTTTTCCGAATATCCCCATTTTTGGCGCTTTTTCATTTTCTGAAGAAATTGATTTTAGCAAATGTTATACACTTTACAATGGTGAAAGTTATGAAAACGCTGCCGGTCTTATAGCCATTACAGGAAATGTAAATCCGTCATTTTTAACAATCGCTGTCCCCGAAAAAAATATTATAGGAGAATTGGCGACTGTTACAAAATCGCAAGGTAATATAATTCATTCGATAAACGGAATGCCTGTAGAAGATTATGTTTTATCAATAGGGCTTGTCGATAATAAAGGTGAATTGGAAAAACTATACACAACACCGATTATCGCGAGGTTAGACGACGGCTCTACAATTGTGCGTGTCTGCATCGGCGGAGACGGTCAGGGCGGAGCGGTTATGGGTGGTCATGTACCCGAAGGCGCGAAAGTTGGATTCGCGATGTTGGAATTATCGGATAATATATCTACAAGCGAAGAGATCACAAAAAAGGCTCTTGAAGTTTTGGAAGGAAGAAATATAATTGTTTATACCTGTATGGCGCGTCTTGGATTTCTTGGAGCCAGCCAAAGAGAGCTGGAAGCGAAAGCAATATGCGATTGTTTAGGCAATATAAATAATTTTTATCTTGCTTATGTCGGAGGGGAAATATTTCCGCAAAAACTTTCCGGCGGCAATATCGCGAATCATTTACAAAATTTTTCACTTATAGTGTGTATGATATAACATGAGAATAAAGTATGAATGACGAAACAGAAACTGTAGAAAACCTACAGCTTCAAATAAAAAAATTAAACCGCCTTCTTTCTCTTCAGGAAAAGAAAATAACCCGCGCCGAAATGGTTTCATCTACCCGCGATAAAGTAATGGGTATGCTAAAAGCTGAACGTTTAATACAGGAAAATAAACTCATTAGCGTACACGAAGAAAACGAACGCCAGCTTACACTGTTAAACGCCGTAGTTAAAGCTACAAAAATTGGTTTGTGGGATGTCAGTATAAACGGTAATGATCTATTTCATCCTGATAATACTTTTACATGGTCAGATGATTTTAGAAAAATGCTTATGTTTCACGGCGAGGATGATTTTCCAAATGTATTTGACAGCTGGAAAAACCGTTTGCATCCTGACGACAGCGAAAGAGCTGTAGAAGAAGTAGTGAATCATATTTTAAACGCGATCGGCGACACACCCTATGACGCGGAATACAGATTGATGAAAAAAAACGGCGTATATGCTTATTTTCGCGCATACGGAGAAGTTATACGGGACAGTGAAGGTAATATTATCCGTTTCGCGGGCGCGTTAATGGACATAACAGAAACAAAAAATACTTTAATTAACACGGAAAGACTGCGGCATGAAGCTGAAGCCGCCAATCAATCCAAAAGTAACTTCCTTGCCAACATGAGTCATGAAATGCGCACTCCAATGAACGCGATTATCGGCATGACGGCGATAGGAAAAAAAGCCAATGTTATAGAACAAAAAAATTACGCTCTTAAAAAAATCGAAGACGCGTCTTCTCATTTACTTGGCGTGATCAATGATGTTCTTGATATGGCGAAAATCGAAGCGAATAAACTGGAGCTTGATCCTATAGAATTCAGCTTTGAGCAAATGCTGCAAAAAGTATTAGCCGTTATAAATTTCCGTATTGATGAAAAAAAACAGCGGCTTAATTTAAATATCGATAAAAATGTTCCGCCTTTTTTAATTGGAGATGAGCAGCGTTTGGCGCAAATAATTACTAACCTGCTTTCCAACGCTGTAAAGTTTACGCCTGAAGGCGGCGAAATTAATATTAACGCTCATTTAATAAATGAAACTGACGGTAATTGTGAACTGCGCGTCGAAGTAACAGACAGTGGGATAGGTATATCAACAGAACAGAAAGAAAGATTATTCCTCGCGTTTGAACAAGCCGATACCGGAACAAGCCGGCAATACGGCGGAACAGGTTTGGGACTGCCCATATCAAAACGTATTATTGAACTTATGGAAGGCAATATTTGGGTAGAATCAGAAATTGGCAAAGGAGCGAAATTTATTTTTACAATAAAAGCGCAGCGTAGTTCTCTTTGCGGCGGTATAAATCCAGATTCAAAAATGTCTCCTGCCGGCAATGGAGCAGCTCCTGTTAATAATAATGAGTTTTACGGCAAGACAGTATTACTCGTCGAGGATATAGAAATTAACCGGGAAATTTTTATCGCTCTATTGGAAGAAACCGGATTGATTATCGAATGCGCCGAAAACGGCCAGGAAGCGTTAGAGATGATCGGATCGTCTCCTGTAAAATATGATGTTATATTTATGGATGTGCAAATGCCTGTAATGAACGGGTACGAAGCGACAAGGCGTATCAGGGATTTGGAAAGATTGAAGCCGAATGAAAAAAGATATCCGTTTAATCGAATTCCAATAATCGCCATGACCGCGAATGTTTTTAAAAACGATGTAGAGGATTGCATTGCAGCGGGTATGGACGATCATCTTGGCAAACCGCTTGTAATCGAAATGGTGATAGAAAAACTGCGGACATATCTAAAATAAAACTTATTCCAAAATTGTGATTTCGACTCTGCGGTTCAGGCTTCTTCCTTCTTCTGTTGAATTATCGCTTATCGGTTTTGTGCCACCCCACCCTATGTAAACAAAACGATTCGCGCTTATGCCTCGTTTAACAAGTTCTTCAATTAAACGCGTCGCTCTTTGGATTGAAAGATCCATTTCCGCGGAAGCGCGTCCTGTCGCGGCTGTGTGTCCCTCAACAAGGAAAGTACGCTGTGGAATTTGCTTTAAAGCGTCAGCGATTAAGTCCAAGCGAGAAGCTTCTTCCGGAAGAAATTGCGCGGTATCAGGAATAAAACGAATATCTCTTATTATCAGGCGTATGCCTTCGGGGATTGATACAAGTTCGATTTGTGAATCTTCCATATCTTCAACTTCCAATGACACCAAAACTTCATCGCGATCCATAGGTTCAATTCCATCACGGAATGTAAGAGTGAATCCCGCGAAACGTACGGTTGAGCCGTCTATCATTGTATATGTTTCATCAAGTTCATCCCGCGTAAAAATTGGAAGCCCGTCAGTTATACGAACAAAAATATCTACACTGTGCCTTCCCTGAATCGAAACAAAATTATTTGCTCCCGGCGTTTCGCTTCTATACCGGCTCGCGTAACGCGCGTGAATTCTATATACAGGTGTGCCATGATAATTATCGATACCGCGGTATTCATACTCCGCGAGGAAAGGAATAATCGCGGGTTCTCCTGAATTAAAAGGATCAACCGCCCGTACCCCTTCGGCTCTCCATTTGTATCCAGTATTTACAACTCCGACAGGAAGTGATGGAAAGCCGCGCATTCTCGGATACCCGCGATCTTCACCATCAAAAATAAATACACCTTTATCATCCAGTTCAAAATTAACAGGGATAACCGCGTCTACAGGCTGAGCGCTGTGTCTCATATCCCGCAGAGTGCTTTGTAAAACAAGAAAATTCCCACGGAAAAAATAATCGCTGTCCGGCAGTATCGTTCCCCTAATTTCATTTTGTACAAGTCCTGTGTATCGCCCGTTATCAAATCTGCGCCAGTCTGAACGCTCCACAATTGAATAAGCTGTAATTTCAGGTATTTTGAAAATAGCTTGCGCCGGAAAATTCTGCGCGTTACTTTCCGTTTTAACTAAAAAAATTACGGCAAAGAGCAAAATTATTTTTAGAATATCGATATTTTGACATTGTTTATTCACATTATCATTTTCGTCTTTTAATATGTTAAATTCAATATGTATTTTTACATGTTTCTATACTAGCCGTCCAACACATAATAATTTATAATTTATTCATCATGATTACATTGGAAGACATTAAAAAAATCTGCGAAAA
>WQXE01000127.1 GCA_009784995.1 Treponema sp.
TTAAAAATACGCTTTGCCCTTCTTCTACATCTGTATGTTTATATCGTGCCATTTGACCCCCCAGAAAAATTATGTTATTTTATCACATCTTTTCCGTTTGGGGGCTTTTTCTACAAACTCTACGGTTCGCAAGACGCAAAGTTCGCCAAGA
This sequence comes from Treponema sp., assembly GCA_009784995.1. Classification (GTDB taxonomy): domain Bacteria; phylum Spirochaetota; class Spirochaetia; order Treponematales; family Breznakiellaceae; genus WQXQ01. The sequence continues at coordinate 152 of WQXE01000127.1, forward strand.
AAAACTAAATTAAATCTTTGCGTTCTTCGCGTCTTAGCGTGAACTTCTTCTGTATATCTTATTTATTTGACGTTATTACTCTGTAATGCGAGGAGGTTAAATCAAGTCCAGATTCACGGAAACCATTTTGAATATTTTCATACAGCATTGTATGAATTCGCGGCACTTTACTTACTTCTTTTGTATAACAATTAATCTGGTAACACGCGTAAAAATCATCCAGTTTGGTTTGTAAAACAAAAGGTTTTGGCCGCTTTTGCACATGTTCTGTTTCAAGCGCGGCGTTTATTAAAATATCATGAACTGTCTGCCAAGGTGTGGCGTAACCAAATGTAACCTCGGTATAAATAATTAAACCTTCTTCGTCCTCATCTGAAGATGTATTGTAATTAATTATATTAGAACCCAAAATAATCAAATTTGGAAATGTAACATATTCATTTTTATGTGTTTTAAGACGGACTACCATCAGATTTTTTTCTACAACAAAACCTGTTATTTCTTTTATTTTTACACGATCTCCAATTTTAAACGGACGCATATATGTAATAACAAGCCCCGCTACAAGGTTTCCGATTGCTGTAGAAGAACCTAGCGAAAAAATAATACCGATAAAAACAGAAACTCCCTGAAACGCTCTTGAATCAGAACCCGGCAGATACGGGTAAATAATCGCGATTGTAAAAGCTAGTAAGAGTACCTGTAAAATTTTATATGTTGGAGCAGCCCATTCTGTATAAAAACCATTTATTTTTATTTTACCCTTTTCTATCTGTAAAGCGAAAAACTTTAAACCCTTTAATACATAACGGGTTATTAAGATAATAATAATTATATAAAAAAGATTTGGAATATAACCGACGGCTCCGCGTAATATATTCCTGACCGGATTTAAAATATAACCAAATAAAACAGACGATAAATTTCTTGTCGCCGAAAACAAACTAAAAATAATCGGGATTGTAAGAAAAAGTTGTATACCAGTTATAAAGTATTTTAATAAACGTAAAAAGAATTCGATTATTTTAATTATTTGTTTGGTTGTAAATATTTTAATTTTCTTAAAAACCAGGGGTTTTATTTTATCTTTACCTGCGTTTTCAATTTTATTATTGAACCGTTTGAATAAAAACCAGATAAACCAAATTAAAAGAATTTGTCCAACGATTATAGCAAGAGCGATTCCAATTCTTTGGAATAGATGCAGTTCCACAGGAACTACAGACGGTGCTGTTACAGCGTCTACAACAACATCAGTTTCAGAATCCGCTGCGGTTAAATCATTATCAATATTATTTTCTATTATTTGTTCTTCTATAAGTTCATCAGAAGTTGCTACAAAATTTTCATAATCGGTATTTGTATCAATTTCCTGAGCAAATGAAAATGTTAAGGGAAGCAGTAAAATAATAATGGCTGTCACCCAAAGGCGACAGCCACAATAAATTGTTCTAGTCAATCTTACAACAATCCAAATTACATTAACGAAAACGCAATAGTTACACCGGCGAAAACGATAGCAACAGTTGTTGCAAGTACCATAACGTTGTTAAATGACGGACCTGCTGTGTCTTTAAGAGGATCACCTACAGTATCGCCGATAACAGCGGCTTTGTGTTGTTCACTACCTTTACCGCCTAAATTGCCACGTTCAATAAACTTTTTCGCATTGTCCCATGCGCCGCCTGCATTGAGCATAAACACAGCCAGAGCAAAACCAGCTAATACAGTTCCTGCAAGGAAACCAACAACACCAGCCGGACCTAATATAATACCGGAAAGAATTGGTGAAACTATAACGATGATAGTAGGAGCGATCATTTCTTTTAAAGCACCCTTTGTGCAAATATCAACACAAGTTGCATAATCTGCTTGAACACCTTCTTTGCCTTCCAATAAACCAACTATTTCTTTAAACTGGCGTCTGACTTCATTTACAATACTCATTGCCGCACGCTGTACAGCGGAGATACAAAGAGCAGAGAAATAGAATACCATTGCCACTCCAAAGAAGAAACCAATCAAAACAGGAGGATTGATAACAGAGAGATCAAGCACATCACGACCTGCTTCTACAAGCTTATTATTCACAAGGTTTACATAATTGACCAAAAGTACAAGAGCAGTAAATGCGTTAGAAGCAATAGCAAAACCCTTTCCGGTAGCGGCTGTTGTATTGCCTAATGAGTCTAGAGCATCTGTACGTTCACGAACTTCAGGAGGCAGATTAGCCATTTGAGCAATACCACCTGCGTTATCTGCAACAGGACCAAAGGCATCAGTTGCAAGAATTATGGCATTTGTGGCAAGCATTGCTACCGCAGCAAGCCCAATCCCGTAAAGACCTATGTTAAAATCTGCGTAACCGCCGGAAACAAAGTATGCAGCCAAAACAGCGCCCGATATAGTCAGCATCGGTAAGGTAACAGACCTCATGCCAAGGGACAAACCACCGATTATCAAAGTAGCAGAACCAGTATTACTAGCTTCTGCAAGTTCTCGTGTCGGCTTACTGGCATCTGAAGTATAATATTCTGTTAAATAACTGATTATAAAACCGGAAACAATACCTACAACAACTGCACCGAAAATACCAAAAGCGAATTCTTCCATACGGCCTGCGTTTTCCGCGTTTCTTGCGATAAATAAAATTGCCGGTAAAGTTCCAATAGCTGCAAGACCGCCTGCAATAAATACACCCCTGCGCAGAGCATTTAAAAGTGTTTTTTGATCAGTTTTTTCTTTTGTCTGTACAAAGAAAGTACCGACAATCGACATTAATACACCAATTATACATACAATGATTGGGAGTAACATACCTGCAACACCGTATCCTGCTGCAAACCCTATAGCAACTGTTGCTACAAGAGCGCCGGAGTTAGATTGATGAAGATCTGCACCCATACCTGCAACGTCACCAACATTGTCACCTACGTTATCTGCAATTACAGCAGGATTTCTTGGATCGTCTTCAGGGATTCCCGCTTCAACTTTTCCTACAAGGTCTGCGCCGACATCAGCTGCTTTGGTAAATATACCGCCGCCGACACGGGCAAATACTGCCATAACAGAAACACCCATTCCGAAGGTTATCATAGTCTGCGCTATAACTTGATCATCAGCGCCGAACACAAACCTAAGAACGGTATACCATGTAATAACTTCGAGAATCTGGAATCCGTTAACAACAAAACCCATGACTGTCCCTGACGAAAAAGCTACACGAAGTGCTTTGTTAAGACCCTTAGTTGCTGCTTGAGCGGTGCGGACATTTGCCCTTGTAGCAACCTTCAAACCGACAATACCGCAAAGCCCGCAAATGAAACCGCCCGATAAAAAGGCGAAGGGTGTAAAACGATTAACAAGCTGACCGTCACTGGCTATTGAAAGCACCAGCAAAACCACGAACATGAAGGCGAAAAAAGCCGCGACTGTAGTGTACTGACGTTTTATATACGCGTCTGCACCTGTACGGATAGCTTTTGCTATCTTCTTCATGACATCATTGCCTTCTTCGTACTTCATCACTTTGCGCCCTTGGAAAAGAGCGAACAAGAGCGAAACGGCTGCTCCGACGAAACCCACGAAAAATAGATTTTCGATCATAATAGTATTACTCCTAAAATATGCTAATTTATATTATATCATTAAAATCATAATAAAAGTCAATGGACTAATTCATCAACAAAGACATTGTCAATTACAAAAAACCCATGTTATACTGTATTATGTACGCAGGATTTTATTCACTCGGCGCGGCCGAAGAAGTAACAGGTTCCAAGCATGTGCTTGAGATTGACGGGTTAAGTTATCTGATTGATTGCGGCGCGTTTCAGGGCTCCAGAGCCGAAGCGGATCGTAAAAACAGAGAATTTGGCATAGCGGCTGATCGTATCGAAGGTGTGATTTTAACGCACGGGCACCTTGATCATTGCGGGCTTTTGCCGTTACTGGCAAAACGCGGTTACGAAGGTAATGTTTACGCCACCCCGGCAACCAGGGATATCGCGAGCCTTATAATGATGGATTCCGCCAACATTCAGGCGCGGGACGCGAAATACCTTAAAAGCCAGGCGCAGAAAAAAGGGCAAAAGTTCGATTGGGAACCTCTTTACGCTGAAGTTGACGCGATAAAAGCCGTGAGCCAGACAATCGGAGTTTCTTATAATAGACCGATGTTTATCGGCGACGGGGTCAGTCTAGAATTTTATGACGCGGGGCACATTCTTGGCTCTGCCATCGCTTCTATAAAAATAAAAAAAGGCGGCGAAGAACTTAACATACTCGCGACAGGCGATTTAGGCCGCAAGGGTAAACCAATTATCCGAAACCCGGCAACTCCTGAAACCACCCCTGATTACATCATTTTAGAGAGCACATACGGCGACCGCTTGCACGGCAGTACGGACGACGCGATAAAAAAACTCGCGGAAATAGCGAGACGCACTGTAGAAAAAAAAGGAAAGATTTTAATACCTTCCTTCGCGATTGAACGCACACAGGAACTTGTTTATTACTTCCATTTATTAGTTGATGACGGCACAATTCCCGAAGTGCCGATCTTTGTCGATTCGCCGATGGCAACTAACGCGACAACAATTTTCCAGGTACACCCTGAATGTTACAACGCGGAGATTAAAGAAGCGTTTATTAAACATCATAAAAATCCGTTTGGTTTTAACAGTTTGCACTTTACAACCAGCGTACAGGAATCAAAAGCGTTAAACGATCACAAAGGTCCTTTAATAATAATTTCCGCCGATGGAATGTGCGAAGCGGGACGTATCCAGCACCACCTGATGCACAATATTCAGGATCCAAACACTACCATAATGACCGTAGGTTACATGGCAGAAAACACATTGGGCAGGCGTATCCGCAACCGTGAAAAAGAAGTTAAAATACACGGCGATTGGTACAAGGTAAACGCGGCAGTAGAAGAAATAAACGCGTTCAGCGCCCATGCCGATTACGCGGAAACACTTGAATGGCTAAAAGCGATAGATACATCAAAACTAAAAGGAATTTTCTTAGTACACGGCGAACGTAAGTCACAAAACTTCATGAAAACATTCCTGGAAGAAAATGGGTATCCGAATGTGCAAATTGTGAAATACGGCCAAACCTATGAACTTAATTAAGAAGAAGAGTTCACGCAGAGACGCAAAGAACGCAAAGTTGTTGTACGTTATCATTTCCTAAACCCCAAAATCACAGATAGCTATCTGATATTTCTTGGGATTAATGTTAAGATTTCGAATATAAA
>WQXE01000128.1 GCA_009784995.1 Treponema sp.
CGCTTTAATCGGTTTTGCAGGTCCTCGTGTTATCGAAGGAACGATCAGGCAAAGCCTTCCCGAAGGATTTCAAAGGTCGGAGTTTCAGTTGGAAAAAGGTTTTGTCGATACTATCGTTAAACGAAGCGAACAGAGAAAAGTTATATCGGCGCTTATCGATCTTCATAAAAACGAAGGCATAAGGAGTGTTTCATGATCGATCTTAAAAATAAAATTGAAGAACTTAAAAATTTAATTAAAGAATCCGGCATAGAAGCAGGTGATGAAATTTCCATGCTGGAAGATAAAATAAAATCCCAGTCAAAAACTGAATCGGTATGGAGGCAGGTAGAGCTTGCGCGCCATCCCGACAGGCCCTACGCGATGGATTATATTACAAGGATTTTTGACAATTTTATCGAACTTCACGGCGATCGTTCATATGGTGACGATCCTGCCATAATTGGCGGAGTCGCGTTTTTAAATTCAAGACCTGTTACAATAATAGCGAATCAAAAGGGGCGCAGCTTAAAAGAAAATGTATGGCGTAATCATGGCATGGCAAACCCCGAAGGTTACCGCAAAGCGCTGCGTCTCGCGAAACAGGCGGAAAAATTTAACAGGCCTGTAATAACATTTATAGATACAGCGGGCGCGTATCCGGGTTTGGGCGCGGAAGAGCGTGGTATAGGCGAAGCGATCGCGAGGAATCTTCGTGATTTTTCTCAACTGCAAACTCCTATTATTTGTTTTATTATCGGCGAAGGCGGTTCTGGCGGAGCGTTAGGTCTTTGTGTCGGCGATAAAGTGTACATGCTGGAAAACGCGATTTATTCTGTAATAAGCCCTGAAGGATGCGCTTCGATTTTACTTCGTGACGCGACAAAAGCGAAAGACGCCGCCGCCATGTTGCGTATTACTTCCAATGATCTTCTTGAATTTAAAGTTATAAACGGAATTATTCCCGAACCTAAAGATGGCGCGCATACTGATCCTGACGGAACCGCGAAAGTAATAAAAGATATTCTTGTAAAAGATTTGGATGACATCTGCGGCAGAACTCCGGAAGTATTGGTTCGTTACAGAAATCAAAAAATCAGAAAAATCGGACACTGGAACGAAACATCGGATAGTGAGTAATTTAAATCTTTATTTTTTTAATCGTATTTTTATAATCCAGTTTGTAAAAATCAACGTTTAAGGATTCATTTTCTGTACATTCGATAACCGCGAATGTTTCACCTATTCTGCTTCGCGAACGTCCAACGCTGCCGGGGCATATAATTGATATACCATCTATTACTTTAAAAAATGGCGTGTGGATATGCCCGAATAATACAGTATCCGCCTGCGAGTGTTTGGCAGCGCCAAGAAGTGTGTTAAAACCATTGTATAATCCATGCCTGTGTCCGTGGCATATAAAAAAACGATGTTCGTTTATGTCAAAGACTAAAGTTTCAGGCGCGGTAATTCCGTAATCATTATTTCCGCCGACTATTCTCCAGTCACTGTAAAAACCTGCCGCGTTGGCTGCGGTACCAATATCCGAAATTCCGTCTCCCAAACACACGGCTGTACAAATTGTATCATTCGGCGGAGTAAAATCTTTTGCCCAGTTAAAGACAGCTTTTAATGCCGTAACGCTGCCGTGTGTATCGGAAAAAACAAGAAGTTTTTTGCTCATAGAAATTACAATTATAATATCTATGAGCCAATAATTCTAGCTATTTTTTATGTTTCTTGTGGTATCGATCTTTCGCGTTTTCTGATAATTTTTAAAACAAACATTAACGCGATCGCGATTACAGCGCAGCATGACGCGATTATAAAGGCGGGAAACATTAAATTAATATCATCCTTTGCGATATCTCTGTAGAAACCCGCTATTTGCGATGAAATTATCGCTCCTGTGCCGAAACCCAAAAGTACAAAACCGTAATTTGTTGACATATGTTTTGGACCAAAAAGATCCGCGGTTAATGACGGGAAGTTGCTTAAAAGACCGCCATAGAAAAATCCGATTAGCGCGATCAAAATATAAATCCAAAAACCTGTCGCTAAATTAACAAATAACGCGAGGATCGCGGTTCCGGAAAGCAGTATGATGATTGTGTTTTTTCTTCCCAATTTATCTGAAATCATTCCCCATAATAAACGTCCTAAAGAGTTAAACATAGATATAGCCAGAACTCCGATTGTCGCGGTATCCGCAAGTCCTTTCGCGACAGCGATGGGTTTCGCGAAACCTATCATCATGAGTCCTCCCATACACGCCAAAAGGAACGCTCCTGTTAATAGATAAAATTTTACGCTTTTTAACATTTGCGAAGGTGAATAATCAACCGTGATTTTTATTGTTTGCGCGGCAGTAGTTGTGTTAGCTGATAAATAACCTTCGGGCGGGTTTTTAAGGAAAAAACTTCCAATAGTACATACAAAAAGGAAAACAAAACTTAAAACCATGAATGTTTTTGGTTCTCCCGAGCCAGCGCCGCCGAATGTAAGAATTAATTTTTCTACAATAGGCGTAAAGACAACTCCGCCGAAACCAAGCGCCGATACAATAATGCCTGTAACAAATCCTTTTTTATGCGGGTACCATTTTTGCGCGCAGGCTATGGTTGTTGAATATGTAAAACCCATTCCAATACCACCCATAACGCCGTAAGTTACCCATAACATCCACGGGTTGTTAGCTGTAACAAACGAAGCCATAAAAAAACCAATACTTAAAATAATACCGCCTATAAATACAACAATACGTGTTGAATATTTAACTGCCAGTTTTCCGCCGATAACACTGCCAATGGTCAATGTTGCGAGTAACAGCGAAAAAGTAAGCGCCGCGGGTGCGTTGTCGCCGTTAAAAAGGCTTTCCGCTATCCCTGTTTGAAATACGCTCCAGATATACGCGACACCAAGTGTTAGCTGAATAGCTATCGCCGCGTATAACGCGCAAATTCTGTTGAAACTTTGATTCTTGTTCATAATATAACCTCTGGAATAACTATACCAAAAACAAGTATACAGTTGCAATAATTTTTAGAAAAAACTTTAAAAATATTTCAAAGTTTTCCTGATCTTTTTACGCTTAAATACTTGTTGATAAGAGCGGAAGAAATTCGCGAAGGAGATGTTTCCAAAACTAAAAGACCCAAATGCTCCCACTTTCTGTAAAGACGGCGGCGGTTTGCAAGGTATGAATAAGCTGCAGCGGTTTCAAGAACTTCATCATCTGTTTTTATTTTTGGCTTTTTATGATTTAATTCCGGTTGCTGTAAAATATGATTGTCAGGGAAAGCCAGTTTTTCGGCTTCTTTTTCCCGAAAGCTGACCATTAAAAGTAAATGGCGTTGATTGATACGAGGAAGTATCCATGACAGGGACTCGCCGTCCTCTTCGCGGAAATTACTTATAAGGACAATAAAACTTCGCCTGTTTAAATGTTTTAACGCGTTTTCCATCGCGGAAAAAGGCGACGAAGGAACAGGAGAGCTTTGCAGGTTATAAAGTCCGTTCATTAAAGAAGTAAACGCGCTTACTCCCTTTCGAGGCGGGATCCAAAGATTACTGGATCCAAAACTCGCGGCGGCTACGGCGTCTCCGTGTTTTAAAGCGACGTAAGAAAGCATTAACATCGCGTTAAGCGCGCTGTCAAATTGCAAGTCGGGCAGGCGATAACCGGAATCAATAATAAATAAAATCTGCTGATCCTGTTCTTCCTGATAATTTCTTACAATCAATTTTGGTTTACCGTCCAGTTGACGGTTGCGGCTTGTCGCTCTCCAGTCTATCGATCTTATCGAATCTCCTTCCTGATAATCACGCAAGCTTTCAAAATCCAAACCAAGACCCCGTTTTCGAATCTGTTTTACCTCTCCCTTTTCCGGGTTTCCTTTTAGATCGATACCGCGCGCCATTTGTTTAAAGTTCGGATACGTCCGCCCAAAACTAATTAATTCATGTGTGACGCGCAAACGCCAAAAACGCAGGAAAGAGCTCATCATAAATTCTGTTCCAGAAAAAAACCATGTGCCTCTTTTTCGCGGTATCAGATTGTATTCAAAAACAAGTGTATCTGAACTGTTTAATTCACTTCTATTTAATTTTACCGGAAAAAAAGAATCCCGATTCAATGTTGAATGATGGACAGTCATTGAGTTTGGATGTAAATCATATAAATAGATTGAAAACGGCAGTATGAATTTAGCGCGGCTGATAAAAAGTTTTACCTGTGTTATTTCATCCTGCGCGAGAGAAGATTGTATTTCTCTTTTAACCTGTAGACGATCACCTAATAAAAGAATAAGTATCAAATCCAAAATAATAAAAGGGAGAAGTCCGATTCCTGTCAAGAACCAAATAATAAAAACAGCGTTATAAAAAAAAGATACACAACCCAATATAAAAAAGAGTAAAGATATAATAAAAAAAACTCTGCCTGGTATTACAAATATTGTAATACGATCTTTTTTTTCCATTATTCTTTTATACCCTTTGGAGCTTCTATTTTTGATACTAAATTTTCTATAAGCTTTTTCGCGCTTAAACCTTCTAGCTCGCTTTCGGCGGAAAGGGTTATTCGGTGCGCCAGCACTTCTGTCGCCAGAGCTTTTATGTCATCAGGTAAAACAAAATCTCTTCCCTGTAAAAGAGCTTTTCCCCTAGCGCAGCGTACAAGTGAAAGACTTCCTCGAGGACCCGCTCCTGTTTCCACAGCGGGGGTTTCCCTTGTCGCTGTTGTTAAACGAACAGCGTAGTCGATTATCAGCGGATCAACACGCAGCGATGCCGCGAGATTTTTTATTTGGATAAAATCGTCGGTTTTTAAAACAGTATTTACATCGGTAATCGAAAGTTCAGCGCCTGTATCCTTCGTTAAAACTTTTGTTACCATTGTTTTTTCTTCTTCAATAGGCGGATAAGTCGCTATTGTTTTAATTAAAAAACGATCTTTTTGCGCGTCAGGAAGAGGATATGTTCCCTCATGTTCAAAAGGGTTTTGAGTCGCTAAAACCATAAAAGGAGAGGGCAGCTTGTGTCCCTCTCCGTCGAGAGTTACCTGAAACTCCTGCATAGCTTCAAAAAGCGCGGCTTGTGTTTTCGCGGGCGCGCGGTTTATTTCGTCGGCAATAAAAAAGTTTGTAAAAACAGGACCTTTGCGCGTAACAAACTTTCCGGTAGCCGGATCGAGCATGATGTTTCCTGTTATATCAGCGGGCATTAAATCCGGTGTAAATTGCACGCGTTTTGAATCGCCGCTGATTGCCTTCGCTAAAGCGCGAACCAGTAATGTTTTACCAAGACCCGGCACCCCTTCTACAAGAAGATGCCCGCCTGC
>WQXE01000129.1 GCA_009784995.1 Treponema sp.
AGCGTATCGCAGACAAACTCTACAATGGAGCAGATTACATCCAATATTAATACATTAAACGATCATGTTGACAAACAAAGTTCCAGTGTTACAAGATCGTCTTCAGCTATTGAACAGATGCTCGCGAATATTAATTCTGTTACGCAGACGCTTGTAAGGAATTCAGAAAGTGTAAGCGAACTGCTTTCTGCTTCTGAAATTGGGCGTACGGGTTTGCAGACAGTCGCGCGTGATATACAGGAAATTTCGCGCGAATCCGAAGGATTAATGGAAATAAACTCTGTAATGAATAATATCGCGAGCCAGACAAATCTGCTTTCCATGAATGCCGCTATTGAAGCGGCGCACGCGGGTGATGCCGGAAAAGGTTTCGCTGTCGTTGCTGATGAAATACGCAAACTCGCGGAAAGTTCAGGCGACCAATCAAAAACAATCGGTAATGTTCTAAAAAAGATAAAAGATTCAATCGATAAAATTACAGTTTCTACAAGTAATGTAATTAACAAATTTGAAGCGATTGATTCCGGTGTAAAGGTTGTATCGGATCAGGAAACAACTATCCGTAACGCGATGGAAGAACAAAGCGAAGGTTCAAGGCAAATTCTTGACGCTGTAAGCCAGCTTAATAATATTACGCAGAATGTTAAAAGTGAGACAACAGAAATGATGGTAGGCAGTAAAGAAGTTATTCATGAAAGCAAAAACCTGGAAGACGTTACTCAGGAGATTACAGGCGGCATGAATGAAATGGCAGCCGGCGCTCAGCAGATAAACGAAGCAGTAACAAGCGTTAATCAGATAACGGAAAAAAACAAGGAGAATATTGAAATTCTGGTTAAGGAAGTTTCTCGTTTTATTGTTGAGTAACGGCTTTGGTTATTTCCATTCCTTTTTCTGTTAAAAATGACGCGGCGTTTTCACGCGGGATTTCAATGTGAACCGAGCCGAAAACATACGGGGTTATCGAATAGATATTCCAAAGAAGTTCAATGCCTGTCTGATCGATGTTAATTGAATCAGGCGGCCATATATTGTCCCGCAAAAAATCTTCTATACCATACTGGTTTTTGATTATTTCTTTTAAAACAAAATCCGGGATTGGATTTATTATTTCGTTTAGTTCAAGTATTTTTTCATTTTCAATGTCAATAATATAGTAATTAGTTAAAAAATGACCATGCGCGGTGCCTGTATAATAGTAATAATCACTGTATTCCATTATAACGAATGAATCATCATTAAAAATTATTATATAGTTTTCGTTCAAATACGAACTGTAAAAATATTCTGTCCCATCAGGATTTTTCATTCGCGGGAGTGAAGAGTCTTCATAATACTGTAAAAATCTTTTTTCAATTTCCAGGATATATTTGTCAAAACTTTTATTGTCGTAAATCAATTTTTTTATTAAATTTGATATTTTTCTGGAATTACCTATATTTTCCAGATAGATGTCAAATTCAACATGATGATTATCAGCGAATACTTTATTATATTGGTAATGTTTTTGAATTATTTCTTCTTTATCACTGCAGCTTAGTAAAAATAAGATTACAGGAATAATCAAATATAACTTCTTCATTTTGTTACTATACTATTTTTATAGTATAGTAACAAGTGTTTACAATCAATCAACCTTAAATCGTGATACCTCTTTTAATAAAATATTAATACCTTCGCGGTTTTTAATGCTTATTTCGTTTACATTTGAAACCGCGGAATTAACCTGATCCGCGCCAATTGCCATTTCGTTCATGCCCGATGTTATTTCCTGGGTTACTTTTTCCAGATTGTTACTTTCTTTGATTATTTCTATGGCGCCTTCAAGCATTTCCACAGAGCCGTTTTTTACCTGACTGGATATTCCATTAACATTACCCATGCCTTCAAGAAGCTGCTTTGATCCTTCTCCCTGTTCTTCCATCGCTATCCTAATCGAATCTATTTGTTCTGTAACTATGTTTACATTTGAATCGATTGCTTCAAACTTGTTTAAAACATTTCTTGTGGAGTTTGTGATCTTGTCGATTGATTCTTTGATCTTCTTTAATACACTGCCGATTGTTTTAGACTGCTCACTGGAACTTTCCGCGAGTTTTCTTATTTCTTCCGCGACTACGGCGAACCCTTTTCCCGCTTCTCCCGCGTGAGCCGCTTCAATCGCGGCATTCATGGAAAGAAGATTTGTCTGGCTGGAAATATTTTCCATTACAGAATTAATTTCCAAAAGACCTTCTGATTCACGTTCAATTTCCTGAATGTCAGATGCTACTTCCTGTAATCCGTTTCTGCCGTTTTTTGAAGCGTCTAATAAATTCTTTACATTGGAAGAATTTTTGACCAATGTATCAGTAACAGAATGAATATTGGCTACCATTTCTTCGATGGAAGCGGATGCCTGAGTTATGTGAGTGTTTTGATCTTCTACATGTTCATTTAAACTGTGTATATTTCCCGTTACCTGCTCCATTGTGGCGTGAGTTTCACTTACGCTAGCGCTCTGGTTTATAACACGCCCTTTAATGCTTTGAATATTAGCGGTAATTTCATTCATGGCTGACGCGGTTTGCGTCATGTTACTCGATAATGTATTTCCTATATCTGATAAAGAGATTGTTTCACCTTTTATTTTTATTACCAGGTTTTTAATTTTTTCGATAGTCATATTAAAATAATGTGAAAGATCTCCTATTTCATCTTTAGAATTAATACTAATATTGCGTGTTAAATCTCCTTCGCCTTCGGATATATCTTTTAAAGTTTCCGTTACTTTCAAAATCGGCCTGCTAAGAGAGCGGGAAAGGAATATAGCGGCAAAGAAAATAAATATCAACGCGATTAATGTTATAATAATTATCATCCAAAGCATTTGATTAACGCCTTCCATAATGGTTTTTAATGGAACAGCTATCGCGTAACTCCATGTATCATCATATTGCCCTATATTAATCGGAGATACATAAATACTGTAATCCGCGCCTACATCTGAAATATAATTTGTAAAGTAAAATAGTTTACCGTTTGAAACCGCGTTTAAAAATTCGTTAAAATAACTGCCCGCCATATCTTTTTCAGTTTCACGCATGCTTTTGCCGACTCTTTCATGATCAAAATGCGCGACTACTGTTCCTTCTTTGCTGAATATCGCGGTAAAACCGCTGCCGAAAGGAATGTGACCGTCTGACAATGTTTGAATTGAATCAACATTAATATCGATGCCTACAACACCAAGTACTTTCCCCTTTTCTTTAGTGGACAGTATCGGAGTCGCTATTGAAGTATTTAACATTAATGTTCCGTTAACATCATCAAAATAAGGATCAAGTAACGTTGTACGCTTTTTTTCCTTTGGAATTCTGTAATAACTTCCTTCTACAGGATCTAAAAATTCTTTTTCAGGCAATGAATACATCATTATATCGCCGTTTTCGCGATGCCAGTACGGAGTGAAACGTCCAAACTCTGTAGAACCAGGAACGCCGATAAACTGACTGTCATCACCTTCTAAAACATCAGGTTCCCATATTACCCAAATTCCTGTAATGTCAGCGTATTTTTCAATTTCAGATTTTATGATGGAATTAATTAAAGGCCGCCTGTTAAGAACAGCGATATTTTCGTACGCTTCCATAAAACTCGCGAGAGTTTCCGCGGTAAACCAGTATGAAGATAAAAAACTTCTTACTTCTCCGCCGTAATCCTGCGCGGTTGTAATAGCCTTGTCATGCGCTAAAGATATGATGTCGCCTCTCGCCTGTAATAGAAGCGCTACACCAACCGTGCCCGTGCTTATTAAGCTTAATATTACCATAAACAATGTTAATTTAAAACTGATTTTCATATATTTAACCTCTTGATTATAATATAAAAAGTTGCAATGCATTTGACAAGTTTTTATTTGCAATTTATAACACATAACAGGATAATATTTTAATTTTTATTAGTATAATTTTAACTAAAAATTTGTATTTTTAATATTCATTGTACGGTAAGCTAATTATTAAATTTTGTTAAATATTTTTAAAATATGTTGACATTTTTTTTGGATGTTGTTATAGTTAAGTTACCGAACGGTCGTTAACCTGTATGGTTTATGATATAATTTAAGGGAAATTCATGAAAAAGGCGTAAAAATTGACAAAAATAGAGGTAATTGATACTGCTTTCAGGGTTTGGGGGCGTAATTTTTACAGAAAAACCAGTCTTTCTCAGCTCGCGCTCGAATTGGGGGTAAGTAAACCGGCTTTATACCGCCATTTTGAGAATAAACAGGCGCTTTTGGAAGCCATGACAGAGCGGTTTTTGGACGATTTCGCCTGTTCCATTAAGCCGGATTTTGAAAATGCCCTAAAAAATAAAGACGCGGATGAAGGTATTTCTACCATATTAGGGAGTTTAACAGGCTTTTTCGCTAAAAATGTTTACGCTCTTATATTCTCTTTAATAAATATATACGAGCGCAAATTAAGCGGCAAAGATATTTCAGAGAGGTTAAAAACAAGAGGCGCGGATTTGGCGGGTTTTAGTCTGGTAATAAATAAAAAATATGAAAGTGATCCTTCACTTGTACGGTTGATTTTCGCGACTCTTACATTTTTTATGTCTTCTTTCCATAAAATGTGTAATTCAATTGAAAATCCGCTTTCACTTTCTGATGATGATGTAAAAAATATCTCTTTAAAAATATGCGATATTTCAAAAAGAGGTCTTGGTTATTCACCTGAAAAATCCTCGATTGATTTTGATGAACTTGAGAACAAGATTTACGCGAAACCTCTGGATACAGAACTTGATCCGTTTTTTAAAGCGGTCGCGCAGGCTGTCGCGGAAGCGGGTCCTTGGGATGTTTCCATGGACATGGTCGCGAAAAGGCTGGGGCTTTCCAAAAGCAGTTTGTACGGGCATTTTAAAAACAGGAAGGACATGCTTCGCCGTCTTTTTGTTACCGAGTTTAAAAAGATTATCGAGTTCGCGAGACAGGGAATTAATCTTTCAGCTAACGCCGCCGAGCAGCTTTATCTTGGGATTTTTTCTATTTCTGTTTACCTGCGATCGCGACCTGAGATTCTTGTAGCGATGGACTGGATTCGTACCAGAAAACTTGATTTTGGCAAGCCCGATAAAAATCTTGAAATCTACAGGCTTTTTGAAGATGTAAATATTGAACCATTAAAAAAAGCGACAGAAGATGAAAAACAGCAAATGTCCCACTGGATTTTATTTTTATTGATAAACATTTTAATACGTCAGATTGAAACCAATCCGGAAGAAAAAACAGATGAAAAATCCGTTATGCAAAATAACAATAT
>WQXE01000130.1 GCA_009784995.1 Treponema sp.
AACATATTTTTCTCATTTATGTTAGAAGGAAGTTTATCCAATTCAAAAAAATGTAAGCTCATTTTATCAGATAAAACCTCATGCCGGTTAACTTCCAAAGGCTGAAACTCCGAATGATATTCCTTGCAATTAAACAAAGGGAAGTTAATTATACTGATAATAATAGTCCGAGGCAAATTGATGTAATCTTTTCCTGACGGGAGCGCTGTGGAATACTCCCTATTTTGGTGACAGTCTCCTTACTCTAAAAAAACAAATTCGACACGGCGGTTTCGCCACAGGTTATTGATATCTTCTCGCGCGATGGGGTGTTGTCCGCCAAGACCTCGATACTCAAGTTGTCTTGAATCAACGCCAAGTTCTACAAGTAACGCTACAATGGTTCTGGCTCGGTTTTGGCTTAATAACATATCAGTATCAATATTTCCTGTTGGATTAACATGACCTTCAACACGTACTCTGATATCTCTGTTCGCGTTAAGAAATTGTACAACACGTGAAAGTATTCTGTCATTATTGATGGCTGTTTCAATATCCAAATCATCCCAGCCAAAATTATCCGCGCCGAATATAATTGGGGGAAGCTGAGGTATTACAGGCGGGCTTTTATCATCCCGAACGGAAAATATTCCAATCGTAGAAGGAAGCGCGGATCCTTTTATATGAGACGGAAAAACAGGAGTAATACGCCAATGCCAGTTTCCGCGGGCGAGGCCTGTATGGGTTACAGAGTTTGACTCTACTCGACGGGAAACAACAGGGCGGCTCATATCAGCATTTGCGGAAATTTCAATAAGATATGAAGAAGCGTTTTCCACAGCGGACCAGGAAAAAGGAATTTGAGATTCGCCCGAAAAAGCCAAATCAGCCGAATGTTGAGGTGTATACAAAGCGGCGGGGGAAACAGGAATCACTTCCAGTGCGCCAGTGGGAAAAAAACGATTTATAGGTTGGCGGCTGCCGGTTTCCGCCGGAAACGCCCGCCACCAATAATAACCGTTTCCAAGAGGTATGGAAATTGTTGATGAGCCGTCGCCATGTGAAACGTTTATCTCTCTTGTTTCTATTATATTGTTAAATCTTCTGTCTGTGGAAATTTCAATAATTACATAAGTATCAGGAGTAAAGTAAAAATAATTCCATGAAAAAACAACCGGTGTTGTTCCTCTTGGTGTATTCACTAGTGTACCCAAGACATAAGCGGAAGAACCAAAAGAAGTCATAGTCATTATTGGGTTTGTACTTATTTCTCCATCGGCATCAAGAGCAAGAATACTGCCTGTTTCCATTTCCGTTCCGTCAAAATTAACCTGACCTTCCAGAACAGAAAGAACAAATCCTTCGTCGCTTCTTTCCATTCTGGCTTGCCCGTCAAGAACAATAGTGGAAGTTCCGCTTGTTATCACGATGTTTGTGTTTTCAGAAGCTACATCTATATTCCCTCCGGAAAAATCGATCTGAGCGCCGCTTCTGTTGTCAAAAAAAATCTGTATCATTGTGCTTTCACCTAAAGTTAGATGGGTTGCCTCATCACCAAAAGTTACGATCGCTTCTGATTGTTCAACTGTGCGAATCGTATCGCCATTGTACACAAGCGAAGACAATCTTAATCTGTCCCAAATATTACGATCCGCGAATTTACGTTGAGCGACACGTTTTTGAAATACAATAGTTCCTACAGGCTCTTCGTTAATTTTTTCTAAAGTATTGTTATACGCTCCCCAAAACACAATCCCGGAAATGCATGCTCCCGCGAAACAAAAAAATATAATAAGAAGATCAACTTTGGTGAATCTTGGTTCTTTTTTTTCTATTTTATTTTTATCCATTTATATCTACCGCTAAAACACCATTGGGATAATTTTGCCAGCTATTGTCCGCCGGGTACACCCTCCACCAGTAAATACCGGGTTTCATTGAAATGGAAACTGACAATGAATCAATAACTTCTCTTTTTTCCAGTATGGAATCAAAATATTGATCCGAAGCTACTTCAACAATTATTTTGTTATCAGAAGCCGCGTTGGATATATTCCATGAAAAGTAAACAGGTACAGGTTTTCCAGCGGGTCCTTTTACCCACGCGGAAGAACCAAAGGAAGTCATTTTAATTACCGGGTCGCCGTCTTTAATACCGCTTTGTTTTTGTCCGCCAAAATTGTATTTTTTTTCTTCTTCGTCTGTTGAGCCCATCTTGCTGAAATCAGGAGTATCAATATTTAAAAGTTCTCTTACTTGCGCTAGCGTTTGAGGACCTTCGTGGTTTTTAAAATTTACTACCGCGAATACCCGCACAGGTTTTTCTTTACCCTTTACATTAACAGGAAACATTTCTTCTGTAATAAATCTGTCACCTGTTAAATTCCAGGTATCCTCTGTAATTAAAATATCCGCGCCAAAGGGTTTGCTCAGAGCTTCAACACGGCTCGCGAGGTTTACAGGATCTCCTATAACGGTATATTCCATTCGTTCATCCGAACCAATTTGCCCCGCGATAACTGTACCGGTATTAATGCCGCAGCCTATGCGTATAATGGGATTACCTGTTTCGTTTTTCGGGCGTTGAGCGTTGAGTTTTATAAGCGCTTCCCTCATCATCAGCGCGGCTTTTACACAGTTATACGCGTCTTCCTCAGGTTTTCCTGAAGTAGACGCAGTCCCCCAATGAGCCATCACGGCGTCGCCGATAAATTTATCTACAACTCCGCCTGTTTCTTCTACGCATGGAACCATATGGCTAAAATATTCGTTGAGCCATAAAACAATACGATTAGCCGCGTCATCTCCAAAAGCCTTTGTAAAGTTCTCGGACTTCTCGGTAAAGCTTCGGATATCGGAAAAGAAAATTGTCGCGTGTTTGGGAAGACCTCCCGGTTTTATCTCGCCTCGCATAGCGCGGACAGCGATGTCTTTATTTGTAAAACGCCCAAAGATATTTAAAGCGGTGGACATTTTGTTAAAACTTTCTTCAAGGAGTCCCAGTTCATCATTTGTCTGCGGCTTTAAATTAATTAAAAAATTTCCATCCTCTATTTTCATTGCCGCGGCGGCAAGAATCCGCGCGGGCTTGCTGATGGTTTTGGAAAAAAACCAGATAAAACAAATTGTAATAAACATTACTGCGGCGGCAAGATAGATATTCTGTTTTGTAATATCCCGGATAGCTTCAAATACTATATCGTGTGATATTACAGTAATTACCGCCGCGTCTGTTCCTGTTATGCGAAAATAAGAGCCGAAATATCTTATCCCCTCATGAATGTATGAAACCTGCCGGTTATTGTCTCCTTCTTCCAACATGGTCGCTACTATGGGTAAAGAAGAAAAGTTCGCGCCTTCCAAAATGAGGTCTGTGTCAGGGTGGAGAAGAAGACCTGCGGAATTATTAATAAGAAAACTTGTATTTGTTCCTGTACCAAAAGATTCAGAAAGTTCATCGGGATAAAAAAGCACTTTTACAATTTCATTTCCGGTTGAACTACGGTGTAAAAAAACAGCCGAAAGCATGGTAATGTTAAAAGAAGGAGAAGCGTTATAGAGCAACAGAGTGTCAGAAACAACAGGAAGGTCAGAAACAAAGTACGATTCTATAGTGTCGTGGTTTATACCGTTTAAATCTAAAAATTGTTCATTATGAATAAAAGTTGGATTTCTTCGTCTCATCACTCCTACAGATACAATGTTTTTATTATGGTTGAAAAAAAATCGTCTCATTTCCGGATCCTGCTCAACAGCTGGATGAAACTCCAGCATTTCAAGATAAAAAAGCACAGCGTCCCGAACGGAAACAATGGAATTCTCCGCCTGCGAGCCTGCTCTGATATTTAAGGTAAAATTGTTCTCTTCCGCGGTGCGCTGGACATCCTGGGTACTTAAAACCGACACCATGAAGATCACAGCTCCCAAAGACGCAAGTAACAAAACAGTAATAATAACAACCAGTTTAGCGCCAATGGGAAACAAAACATGGGTTTTTGTATATTTTTCGCTCATACTTTTTTTATTCCTTAATATTATCGTTAATTTTAAAATATGAACATAAAAATTTGAAGTGGTTAATTCACTCATGAACCGCGGAAGGATCGAACTTCCGACCCGCAGATTAAGAGTCTGCTGCTCTACCATCTGAGCTAGCGGTCCTTGTTAAAAGCCGCTTAATCTGCCGCTTTTAACAGATAATTAATCGTACTAAAAAATGGCAAAATGGTCAATTGACACGCAGGCTGGAATATTGATACATTTTTATGGAAGTCATTTATACGCGAGAGTGGTGGAATTGGCAGACACGCTAGACTTAGGATCTAGTGCCGTAAGGTTTAAGGGTTCAAGTCCCTTCTCTCGTAGTATCAGGCAAGTCCCTTCTCTCGTAAAGCCAACCTGTATACAAAACATGGAATACAATAAACACGGATTAACACGGATTTTTCATACCTAAGGTATGCACGAATTAACGCAGATTAAGAATAAAAACTAATAATTAATCCGCGTTAATCTGTGCGAACCGAAGGTTCGAAATCTGCGTAAATCCGCGTTCCATGTTTACCAAGCTTGATTTATTATCAAGTCCCTTCTCTCGTAAAGTATTATTGTTTTCTAAACACTATAATTTCATTAAAATCTTCGTTTATTTCTGGTATTGTAAACTGGCGTCTGTCTCTGGATATAAATATTTCCATCGATCCTACTTCAAATCCAAATGCACTTAAGGAAATTGAATATCCATTTGGATAATCTGTTCTTGATGTTCTGTCTGTATTTACTAAACTTGACCAATTGGCTATATCCGCTTCAAATTCTTCATCTTCAATAAATTCATTATTTTCATAATGCGCGAAAAGCATACCAAATTTTGACGCTGAAATTGTAAATGTAATCAGCATTGTATCAATATCACTGATTTCGGTTATTTTCGCGGTCCATGTACCGTAAAAATCACTTTGTTGGGCAAAAATAGCGCCCGGTATGGCAAATATTAAAAGGATTGTAAAAAGCGCGATCCAAAACCTGGTATTCATCGATTTCATTATTATTTCCCCCTCAAAAAATAAAAGTTATAATAACGGTAAAAAGCCGTCTTTCGGAATCGAACCGAAGACCTCATGATTACAAGTCAAGTGCTCTGCCAGCTGAGCTAAGACGGCTAACTTAGAGTACCTTACCTTAAAATAAAAAAAATGTCAAATGGTTACGGTTATTTTATGGCTTGAATTACGGCGGTTATATTGTTTATTATTAGTTATGAATGTTAAAAAAACGCTTTTATTAATAATCGACGTACAAAATGATTTTTGC
>WQXE01000131.1 GCA_009784995.1 Treponema sp.
ATCGTTTTATATCAATCTACGATAACGGATTATATTGAAGAATATGGTTATCGCATAACGCCTGTATGGGAACTTATCATTCAAAAAAGATGGTGGAAAATTAATAATTTAATTTTAAAGAAAAGAACAAAGCAAAACTGGCAAAAGATACTTTCCAAACTCAGTATTAAATAAAATAGGCGGTAATTTTTATGAATAATAATCAGCAAAAATTTGACTCACTTGGATTAAAAATTCCTTTTGTTTTATTACCTTCGGCAAACATCGATCTAACAAAGTGGTCCGTGATCGCCTGTGATCAATTTACACAGGATCGCGATTATTGGGAAAAGGCAAAAACAATTACCGCCGGCTCTTCTTCAACTTTAAATATGATTTTTCCGGAAGTATTTTTATCTGATGATGACGCCGCTAAGCGAATCGAGGATATTCACTCAAACATGAAAAATTATTTACAAAGCGGTGTTTTCGCTCAGCCGCTTAACGGTTTTGTTTATATCGAAAGAGATACGCCGTATCAAAAAAAACGCCGCGGGCTTGTAGCCGCCATCGATTTAGATCAATATGAATGGCAACCCGATTCCCGCCCGTTAATCCGTTGTACCGAAGGTACAGTTCCCGAGCGCTTGCCTCCGCGCATGGACATTCGCCGCGGCGCGCCGCTTGAACTTCCGCATGTTCTTTTATTAATCGATGATGAAACTGATAGTTTGCTTTCATCGTTAGGTGATAAAGTAAAAGAAAACATTCCATTATACGATACTTCTTTAATGATGGAATCAGGTCGTGTTACAGGATGGCTTTTAAATAACGAAAACGACATAAATTTTTTATCTGAAAAACTAAATGAATTGTTTAAACGTTCAACCGGACGTTATATTGGAAATAACCTTCCATTTTTATTCGCTGTTGGCGACGGAAACCATTCACTCGCGGCAGCCAAAGGTATTTGGACAGAATATAAAAAAACCGCGGGAGCGGATTTATATCACCCTTGTCGTTACGCGCTTGTAGAAATCGAAAATATTTATGATCCCGCGATTGAATTTGAACCTATTCACCGCCTTGTTTTTGATATTAGCTTTGAAAAGATAATTTCCTTATTGTCAGAATTACCTGATTTTTCCTGCCGTAATATCGATGATATAAATGAATTATCAAAACTTTGTAAAAATCCTGTTACCGCGAATTGCTTCGGCATTATTTCTGAAGGCAAGTTTGCATATATTGAAACTTCTGCCGAAGGGATTTCTACCGCCAGCCTTCAGCCGCTTTTAGATAAATACGCGGGTGAAAATCCTCAGTTAATCGATTATATCCATGATGAAACCGAACTTTTCCGTCTTGCTTCTAAGAATAATCGCGTTTCCTCCGCTATTTTACTGCCGCCTGTCCAAAAATCGGGTCTTTTTGAAACAGTCGCGCGTCTTGGTCCGCTGCCAAGAAAAAGTTTTTCTATGGGCCATTCTGTCGAAAAAAGGTTCTATTTTGAATGTAGAAGTTTATGTAATTGATACAGCATCTTTAAAATAATTGTATTTTTATCAAAATTCAGTTATAATATTCGATATGATTGATGATAAAAACCACACAAGCGCTGAAATTGTCCATTGGGATGAAAAATATTCCACAGAAATCGAGGTTATAGACACTCAGCATAAGCAGCTTTTTGAATTGACCAATAAATTGTTTACCGCTTGCCGCGAAAAAAAAGATGTTTTGGAAACCGCTTTTAAAGACGCGATGCATCATATGGTAGAATATGTTCGTTTTCATTTTAACGCTGAATTAAAATTATTACATGCGTTAAATTACCCGGATTATCATAATCATAAAAAACAACACGATGATTTAATACATGAAATTCTTACTGTAGTAAAAGAACATGATGAAGGCAAAAAATTTGTACCCAATAATTTTGTAAGAACTCTAAGAGACTGGATTTTTAGTCATATCGCGGTTCATGATAAAGCGTACAGTTTTTTTATACATGATCAAATTAAAACCGGAAAATTGTCTAAAGATAAATTAAAAGAAATTGAAGTATCTATCGCTAAATAAAAGGGAAGAAAAATGAAAAAAACAATGTTAATATTTTTTCTTTTAATTGTTTCTTTGAGTGTTTACGCGCAAAGAATTCCTTCTGTCGGCGTAATTCCATTTGGTATATCAGGCGGCGGAGTTACAGCCGCTGACGCCGCGAACCTGACAAATAGGGTTGTTAATGAATTTACTTCCTGGGGTACGCTTACTGTTACGCAGGATACGGCGGGAGCTGAATATATTGTTCGCGGAACTCTTTCCAGGCAGGGAGGAAATTTTGTTTTAAACGCGACAACAACTTTAGTAAGCTCGGGGCAGGTGTTGAATCAATATAATGAACAGGCACAGGTTTTAAATGATATTTCGATACCAATGTTTTGCGCTAAGGCGGTTGAAAGAGTACCATTGCCGAATTATCTTTTGGGAACATGGCAGGCTTCGATTACAATGCCCGATGGTCCTGTTGTCTGCGTTATTGAGTTCAGATCAGACAGAACTGTCAGGGTAGAAAGATTTGATACATGGGAACACAGACAAAACAACGCCTTGAGATACGAAGGATATGGAACCGGTACTTACACTTACGCGGGTTTCGCGAACAGGAATATAAATGTTGGCGGACGGCAGATAAGAGTTGACGCGACTATTAGTGTAAATTTAACTCTCGAAGAAACGCTGCCGGATCAGGCTTCTGTTAATCAATCAGGTATAAGTTTGGTTTTTAACGGAGACAGAACATCATTCGAGATTGTTAACGGTATGCTTCAATGCGGAAGAAATTTTGACGGTCCGTCTGTTTATCATTCTGATGTACTTGGATTTACCCAGTTTAGAAAAATCAGGTAGGTGAAGTTATGAAATGTTTTAAAGTAATTAAATACAACCGGTTAAATTATTTCTTAATAATATTTTTTGTTCTTTTTGTTTCTGTAAACTTGTCAGCTCAGCAAAGAGTTGATGTTTCCAGCGTACAAGTAGGCGCCGCTCCAATGTGGGAAGCCAGGATTGGTGATACTGTAAGAGGTACACCTCACTTACAGGCAAGTTCTGTGGTGCTTGTCGGTGAAAACGGAACTGTAAGATCCTTTTTTATGAGCGGTACTCCCCTTTGGGATTTTGACGCGAGAGGGAGAGCGGTTCCTTATATCGCGCGTTCTTACGAAGCCGCGACTTATATTTGCAATTCCGATGGTGTTTTTATGGCGATCAACCGTGTTGGCCGCGAATTATGGCGCCTTAATCTTGGAAAACCAATATCTTATGAACCTGTTGTAGGCTGGGACGGCAGAGTTTTTATTTCTCTTGATTCCACAATGACTTGCCGCACAGCGTCAGGCAACGCGCTTTGGACAATCGATCTTGGAAGTCCGATTTCTTTCGCGCCAATTCTTGACAGAACAGGAAGTGTAGCGACTGTTCTTCAAAATAATGATTTTATTAAAGTTAACCAATTCAGCGTTATAGATAGAATCAGATTAGACAGGCAGCCTGTAATGATTGTTTCGTTAAACGAAGGAAATGTTTTTAGTTATATATTAATGTATCAAAACGGCGAAATGGAAAAAATAGTTTTTAATAACAGCGCCGCGTCGGGAAACAGACTTTCCAGACAAAATCTTAGAGCGCTGCCGGCTTCTCCTGTAGCAAGCATGAGTAAGGACGCTCAGTTTGCTGTAACACTAAGAGACGGACGCGTATTAAACCTTGACGCTCAGGGAAGTGTAACTTGGACAAGAAACAGTCATGAAGCCGCCGAAGAAAGAGGACCCGCTAACCTTACAATCGGACAGGCGCAGATGGTATTTGACGAACGTGGTGTTTATACAGTTACAATAAGAGGCATTAGCGCTTTTACAGCCGAAGGCAGGCGCCGTTTTGTTCACAGACTGCAAACAGTAAGTTCAGGAGTTCCCGCTCTTTGCGATGAAGGACTCCTTTGGGCTTGTGGCGTAGATAATGTTCTACGTGTATATAAAGTTGATGTAAGACCGCGTACAGTTCCAAGAAATAGATTTTACGGTTTTGAACCGGAAGGCACATACGGAATGGGTAATCCTCCTCCTTCTCCGTGGGCAAGAGACGGAAGCCGTTTTCATGATGTTGAACAGGATAGAGCCTACGAAGAAATTTTAGCCGTGATTCGCAGCGGTAATATAGGAAGAAATGAACCGATCTATGTCGCGTATATGATGGAGATGATAGGATTCTTTATTGGAAATCCACATTATTCACCGGTACGCCCCGATGTAAAACCAACCCAACGAGTAAGACTTATTAATTTATTGGCGCTTGTTGGTTCAAGAGAAACAGTTCCTTTTCTTTGGAATATTTTTGACAAGGATCCCGAACCGGCGATAAGGAGAGCTTGCGCCGACGCGATTGGTATAATTGGAGTAGACCCAACAGGAAGATCGTTCCATTCATATAACTTTTTACTTTCTCCGAATAATCCGAATATTGATCCTCAGCTTGTGTTAGCCGCCTCGTCATCGATTGCCAGGCTTTGCCGTTTCTCCGGTCCTCCGCTCGCGCCGGAAGGAATACGCGTCTTGCGTTATTTTACAATGCTTCCATCTGTGCCAAATCATGTAAAAGCGCAAATACGCGATGAACTTGAAGGACTTTTTAGAGATGGGTTAGATCAACCGATGCAGTAAAACCAAACAGAAATGTATGCTTTTAATCTTATTTGGTGGTGGTTTATCCGCAATTATAGTTGTTTTTGGAATTGTGAATTTAAATAATATTTATTTACAATTAAAACCACAAGGCAGGAACCGCAAATCCCCTGTCGGCTAAATGGCAGAATTGGATATAAAACTGATTAGCTCGTCAATCGCTCACGTTGTGGATTATTGTTTATTATAAAATGTTTATTTCTTAAAAATTAGGAACGATTGATTTTTATACACAACAGCTTTGATTCTGGCAATCGACGCAAACGCGCCAGCCGCGAAAGCATGTTATGAATATAATAATGGCGGTAAGACTGACTGGTTCCTACCCAGCTTAGACGAACTGATGGAATTATATATACAAAGAGCTGCAGTTGGAAATTTACGAACAGGTACAGATGATTTATCGGTATATTTTTCCTCAACACAGATGAGTGGTGTCGGTTTCGGGGCTGTCTGAGAAGTAAATCTTATGCTGTCTTTTTTATGGTAAAAATATACTCAAATTCCAAATGTTCGGAATTCTGAGGTATAAAATTCCGCACATGCGGAATTTTAATCAATACTAC
>WQXE01000132.1 GCA_009784995.1 Treponema sp.
AGGCGATTTAATTGTTTGTTCAGAATTATCAAGGCTTGGCAGAAATTTGCTTATGATAATGTCTATTTTGAACTTTTTAATGATAAATGGTGTAAAAATATGGACAATTAAGGATAATTATAAGCTGGATGACGGTATAAACGCAAAAGTTTTGGCGTTTGCTTTCGGTTTATCCTCAGAAATAGAGAGGGATTTGATCTCCCAAAGGACAAAAGAGGCTCTTGCTCGCAGGCGAGTTGAAGGAAAAAGACTTGGCAGACCCATTGGAAGCAAGTCCAAAAAGTATAAATTATCTGGTTATGAGGCGGAAATAAAGTCTCTTTTGGATAAAAATATTTCCAAAAACGCTATAGCTCGTAAATTTGGTGTTGATCGTAAAACTGTCGTATCATTCATAACAAACCACTTGATTTCGTAAATATCCTTGATTTTTTTATATTTTATACATTAAACTTAAAGTATAAGAAAAAGTGGGAATTTAAAGGGACGTTTAAATTCCCACTTTTTTTGATCGCTGGTAGTATGTAACGAAAGAACAAAGAAAAAAGAACAGAGAACAAAGTTTTTATTTGAAATTTTATCTTGAAGCTACAAGTTAAGACTTCAAACTGAAGCTTTGTTCTTTTTTCACTTTTCTTTGCTCTTTTGTTCCGCGCAAGCTCCTTACCTTGACTATTTCCTGATTTTACGCCAGTATGATTATTGTCATCCATAAAGATATAACTAAAAGCAAAAAATTACCAAAAAAGAGGAAAATTGTGGCTATATCAAAAGAAATAAAACGCCTTGAAAAATCAAATGTCCAATTGAACGTTACCGTCCCAAAAGAGGATGTTCGCTCTCAATATAACGATATGTTAAAAGAATATTCAAAAAGCCTTCAGATACCCGGTTTTCGCAAGGGGAAAGTTCCGCAGGAAGTGCTTGAACGCAAATACGCTGACGCTCTTAAAGGCGACGCGATGGGCCGTATTATGGAATCTACATTGCAGGAGCTTTTTAAAGAAGAAAACCTTTCAAGAACAGAAAAACCCCTGCCCTATTCCACACCTGAACTTCAGGGTGAACCCGTCCTTGATTTGGATAAAGACCTTCAATTTTCTGTTGTTTATGATGTCCTGCCGGAAGTTAAAATCGGTCAATGGAAGGGAATCAAAGTTGAATATCCATACGCGGAAATTGACAAAAAGGTAATTGAAAAAGAACTTGAAGATATCCGTGAACGTAACGCAATTGTAATGGATCGTGATGATAGCGCTCCCGCGAAAAATGGCGATGTTGTAACTGTCGATTATCAGATTTTCGAAGAAAACGGGGAAGCCAATCCGAACATGCAGCGAAAGGATTTTGTATTTACAATCGGCTCCGGCACAAACATTTACAAATTTGATGATGATGTAATCGGGATGAAAAAAGGCGATAAAAAACAAATCGAGAAAAAATTTGATAAAGATCATCCTGATCCTTCAATGGCAGATCAAAAAAGAAAAGTTGAGATAACACTTACTCAGCTTAAAGAAAAAAAACTTCCTGATTTGGATGACGATTTGGCTCAGGACGTTGATGAAAAGTTTAAAACACTCGATGATCTTAAAAACAATATTAAAGAAAGATTGGAAAAGCAGCTTGAGTTCCGGTTAAGAGATAAAAAAATTAACGAACTGTTAAAAAAGATAATGGAAAACACACCTGTAGAAATTCCTGAATCTATGATCAAAATAGAAGTTGAAGGACGATGGCGCCGTCTTGCCCGCTATTACAATACCAGTGTCGAAATGATTCAACAAATGATGAATATCGGCGAAAAGGCGGACGAATGGCGGGAATCGGCTGTAAAAGCGCTTCATTCACGATTGATCATCGAAACATTAATGGAAGAACAAAAAATCGAAGTAACAGACGAAGATGTAGATAAAGAATTTGAATCGATAGCTGCAGCTAACGGCGCGGATATCAAAGAAGTAAAAAAACATTACAACGAAGAAGCTGTTTTCTATTTAAAAGAAGACATCAAAGAAAAAAAGATTACCGACTTACTGCTTGCGGAAAATAATTTAAAACCCGGAAAAAAGGAGAATTATCTGGAATTCATGACAGATAATGGTTAAATTAGATATATGAGTATTAAAATGAGCAATCTGGTTCCAATTGTAGTCGAACAGACAGGTATGGGAGAACGTTCCTACGATATTTATTCACGGTTGTTAAAAGACAGAATTGTTTTTTTAGACGGCGAAATAAATGATGTTTCCGCGGACCTTGTCGTAGCGCAGCTTTTGTTTCTTGATGGTCAGGATGTTGAAAAAGATATCAACCTTTATATAAACTCACCAGGCGGATCTGTAACAGCGGGGTTGGCGATTTACGATACTATTCAGCACGTTAAATCCGATGTACAGACAATCTGTCTTGGACAAGCGGCAAGCATGGCGGCTTTAATTCTTACTTCTGGAACCGCTGGCAAAAGAATGATTCTCCCATCTTCGAGGGTATTAATCCATCAACCGTGGGGTGGAGCGAGAGGACAGGCACGAGACATCGGCATTCATTCAAAAGAAATAGTCAGAATAAAAAAATTGATAATCGAATATTTCGCGAAACATACAGGAAAAACAGTTGAACGAATTTCTTCCGATATGGAAAGAGATTTTTTCATGTCAGCGCAGGACGCGGTTGAGTACGGCATAACTGATTCAATATTAACGAGGGAAAAAAATGGCAAAACTTCGTAACGGACCTGAAGTCTTTGAAAGAGTATGCTCATTCTGCGGAAAAAGCGCCGACATGGCTCGCCGCCTTATCGCCGGTCCTCATGATGTATTTATCTGCGATGAATGTATCGAAGTCTGCCGCAAAATTCTTAGCGAAGAAGAACACGAACTTACAACACATTTTACAGGTGATATCCCGACTCCAAAAGATATAAAAAATTATTTAGACCTATTTGTTATAGGGCAAGACGAAGCGAAAAAAGCGCTTTCTGTAGCGGTTTATAATCACTATAAAAGAATAGCGAATCCTTCCAAAGATAAAGAAAGCGAAGAAGTTGAAATCGAAAAATCAAATGTTTTATTAATAGGTCCTACAGGAACCGGTAAAACGTTACTCGCAAAAATACTCGCTAAAAAATTAAAAGTACCTTTCGCGATTGTAGACGCTACAACTCTTACAGAAGCGGGTTATGTCGGTGAAGATGTAGAAAATATTCTTTTAAAATTGATACAAAGCGCTGGCGGCAACATTTCCGCCGCAGAAAGAGGAATCGTATACATCGACGAAATCGACAAGGTCGCGCGCAAGGGCGAAAATATTTCGATAACACGTGATGTTTCTGGCGAAGGCGTTCAACAGGCTCTGTTAAAAATAATCGAAGGGACGATAGCTTCTGTACCTCCGCAGGGCGGAAGAAAACATCCCAACCAGGAATTAATACGCATTGATACTACAAATATTTTATTTATTTGCGGCGGCGCGTTTGTCGGATTGGATAAATTAATATCACGGCGTGTTGTTCAGCACCCGATGGGTTTTGGAGCGGAAACAGGTACCAGCGAAAAATCGCTTAAAGAACTTTACGATTCGATGCACCCGGATGATTTAATTCAATTTGGAATGATACCTGAGTTTATCGGGCGTCTGCCAATAATCGTTGGTCTTGAAGAATTAAAACGAGAAGATCTTAAACGCATTATAACAGAACCAAGAAACGCCATTGTGCGCCAGTATCAGGCTTCGCTCGCTTATGACAATGTAAAACTTGAATTTACAGAAAAAGCCATTGACGCTATCGCTGACAAAGCTATAAAACAAAAAACTGGCGCTCGAGGACTGCGCGCGATTGTAGAAAGAATGATGACTGATATTATGTTTGACATTCCTTCGATTATCGGCGAAAAGCAGGTAATAATCACGCATGATACGGTGGAAAAATTACAACCGCCGGAAATAATATATCTTGATCAAAAACAAAAGAGCGCATAACAAAAACCCGGGGTTTAATCTGTGAAAAAACTTGAATCATTCAAACTCGGTGGTTTGTTCTCGCAGTTGCGCGGCAAGAACTCTTCCGCCTATGATTATCTTGGAACAGAAGCTTTAATAACCGAGGATTTTCCCCTGCTTCCGCTGCGTGACCTTGTATTGTTTCCGCAGACTGTTGTTCCAATTTTTATTACATATAAACCCGGCATTATAGCTTTGGAAGAAGCTTTAAAGCGAGATTTTCGGCTTTTCGCTTCCTGTTTAAAAAAGAACGAATTGCGTTTATCATCCGATGAATCATATCCAATCGGTACTGTAGCTAGAATTATTTCTCATTTAAAACTGCCTGATAATACTTACCGTGTGGTTTTTCAATGTGAATACAGGGGAACAATTATTTCGAATAACATTCAAAATAATTTAAATATTGTAAAAATAGAACCATTAAAAACAATCGGATTAAGCGAACCTTTAGATACGGAAGATACAGGTTTGGTTCGCAGCGTTCAAAAATCTTTTTCCCAATACGCGGAATACTCTGGCAAAATCGGTCCCGATACGCTTGTCGCCGTGGAAAAATCCGAAGACCCGGAAAGACTCGCGAACCTTGTATGTAATGCCGCAAATATAAAATCCGAGAAAAAAATTGAATTACTAGCGTACACTGATACAAGAGAAAGATACCTCGCGATCCTCGAAATCCTTGAAAAAGAAAATGAAATATTCGGCATACAAAAAAATATTTCCGGCAAAGTTCGAAGAAAGATGGATAAACGCCATCGTGAATATATTTTAAACGAGCAGTTAAGAGAAATTAATAAAGAACTAGGTAAAGATAAAATCGAAGATGAATTCGCGATATTGGAAAAACGAATCGCGGAAAAAAATCCGCCAAAAGAAGTTTGTGAAAGAGCGGAAAAAGAAATAAAGAGGCTGCGCAAACTACAGCCGCTTTCACCTGAAGCAGGTGTTTTAAGAGGTTATCTTGAATGGATAGCTGACCTTCCGTGGAGCAATTACTCCGCTGAATCTGATAATACTGATACAAACAGCATCCTTACAGAAGCGGAAAAAATATTGGATGAAGATCATTTTGGAATGCAAAAAGCAAAAGATCGCATAATCGAGTTTATCGCTGTAAGACAACTTTTAACAAATAACAATGAACAATTAACAGAGAACAAAGAACAAATAATAGAAAATAATGAACAAATAACAGAAGTTGAAAATACTGTCGAAAATTCAAACAATTTACCGTTACCTGTTAACTGTTCTATGCCAAT
>WQXE01000133.1 GCA_009784995.1 Treponema sp.
TGTTTTTTTTACCGGATTAAAACGCGCTTTTAGTAATCCCGGTGTAAAAAAAGTTTTGCTCTTAATCGCTCCTACAATAATTGGAATGGCTGCATACCTTTTAAACGATTTAGTCTCTACTGCCTTAGCGGGAAGAACCGGAGAAGAAGGAATTGTTTCCAGTCTTCAATATTCGCTGCGTCTTCAGGAATTATTTCTTGGCGTATTTGCTGTTTCAATTGGGACTGTTCTCCTTCCAAACCTTACTGTATACGCTAAAACATCCCAATGGGATATGTACAACAATCGATTGGTTTCTTCGATAAACATAATTGCGTTAATTACTATCCCTATAACTTTTTTTTCACTCATGGAAGGACAAAATTTAATACGGCTTCTTTTTCAAAGCCGTGAATTTGATGATCACTCTGTCGCTCTTACTCTGGCGGCTTTTACTTTTCATATGCCCGGTCTTTTATTTATTGCTCTTAATCGTGTTATCGCTCCCGCTTTTTACGCGCAGAGCGATACCAAGTCTCCAACAATCGCCGGGATAATTTCTTTCGCAGTTAATATAAGCCTCGCTGCCATTTTAGTCGGTCGATTCAAAGGCGCCGGAATCGCTTTTGCTCTGTCATTCGCCAGCGCGATAAATACAATTGCGCTTATAATATTCCTGAAAAGAAACCCCAACATTAAACTTGGTACTGTAATCGGCCCTGCTTTATTTTATATTTTAAAGATGCTGATCCTTTCCGCTCTGGCAATTATACCAATATATTTTATTTCTCCTTTATTAAATAATATTTTCACAGGACATGGCCGGATTATTTCCTATGGCGTACCGTTAATACTAAATGCTGTTATTTATTTCTTCATTGGTTTTGTTTTGCTTACTGTTGTGAAAGATAAGAACTTGCTGGGTTTACTAAATATTGTAAGAAAGAAGGGAAAATAAAATGATATCTAATTTAAAAAACCCTGACCACTCGCGAGCGGTCAGGTACAGCAACCTTCCTACAGTAGTTCTTGCGGGACGTCCCAATGTTGGAAAGTCGACATTGTTTAATCGTCTGCTTCGTAAACGCAGAGCGATCACAGATCCGACACCCGGCGTTACTCGTGATCCTGTAGAAGCGGATTGTTTAATCGACGGGAAACCATTGCGCCTAATCGATACCGGAGGTTTCAAACTTGCGGATCTAAACGATATTGATAAACTGGTAGTAGAAAAAACTTTAGATACAATTAAAAAAAGCGATCTTGTAGTTTTGCTTCTGGAAGCTGGAGAAATAACAAGCGAAGATGAAGAGCTTATCGGAATTTTGCGTCCGTACAGAAAAAAATTGATTGTTGTTGTAAATAAAACCGAAGGCGGCAGACATCAGGCTGATGCCTGGAATATTCTAACCTTTGGATTCGATAAAGTTTTAATGATTTCCGCGGAACATGGAGATAATATCGGAGAACTTCAGCAGGAAATATTAAAACGCCTTGATTTTTCAAACATAAAAGAAAGGCAGGAAGAGAATGTTATCCGTTTAGCGTTATTGGGAAAACCAAATACCGGCAAGTCAACGCTGTCTAACCGGCTTACAGGCATTAACGCTTCCATTGTCACAGATATCCCCGGAACAACAAGAGACACTGTAGAAGGACGTTTCAAATGGAAAATGCGCGATTTTATTATTCTGGATACAGCCGGTATCCGCCGTAAAACAAAGGTAACCGAAAATATCGAATATTATTCCGTTAACCGCGCGATTAAAACAATCAATGATTCTGATATTGTTGTATTGATGATCGATGCGGAAGAAGGATTATCGGATCAGGATAAAAAAATAGCTGCGCTTGCTCATGATAAAGGAAGAGGAATTATTTTGGCGCTTAACAAGTGGGATACCATGCCTCAGCATAAAAACACATTCAAGACAGCGGAAGACAGGATTCATTTTCAGTTTGGGCAGATGGAATACGCGCCTATCATTCCTGTCAGCGCTAAAGACGGAACCGGTGTGGATAAAGTTTTAAATACGGCAGTAAAAATGTACGGGCAGCTTAATACTTTTATCGGGACAAGTCAATTGAATCAGGCGCTTGAAAGATGGCTGCAGGAATCTCCGCCTCCTACAGGTCCGCGAACCCGGTTTAAAGTAAAGTATGCTGTGCAAAAATCCGCTAATCCGGTGCATTTTATCTTTTTTACATCTCGTGTTCAGGCAGTCAGCGATTCATATGTTTCTTACTTAAGAAACAAAATCCGCAAAGATTTGGGATTTTCTCTTATTCCTGTTTTACTCGAAATAAAAAGTTCATCAAAATGAACTAACTTAGATTGTTAAAAACTCCAATTTTGAAAAAAGTTCAATTGACAGTATTAACTTTTAAAGCCAATATAAAGTATGGACCCCAACCAAGCTGATGAACCAAAGGTTCGTCCGGCAAAGATTCCAATTTTTAACCTCGCAAATATGCTTACCCTTTTCCGTATCATCCTTGCTCCTGCGTTTTTTATACTTTATCTTTTACCTCGTTTTTTTCCATCGCTTTTTATTAATGGAATGGTCTGGACAATACCGGTACTTTGGGTAATTTTTATTGTTTCCGAAGTTACCGATTATTTTGATGGTTTGGCAGCCCGTAAATTAAAACAAATAAGCGACTTTGGCAAGCTCTTTGATCCTTTCGCAGACACGCTTGTTCAGATAACATACTTCCTTTGTTTTTTAATCGATGGTGTTTGGGGCGATAATATCCTGCCTGTAATTCTATTTCTGATAATTGTTTACCGTGAGTTTGGAATACTTTTTATCCGCAATCTGATGCTTAAAAAAGGCACAACTCTTGGCGCGCGATTAAGCGGTAAAATAAAAACCTTCGCCTACATTATTGCAGCGGGAGCGGCTCTTATCGCCGCCAGTTTCGAACGCCTTGCCGCGTGCAGAACATGTATATGCGAAACTTTTTTACCGTATATAAGAACCGGCGCTCTTGTAATATTTATTATTTCGGTAATTTTATCGGTTGTATCATTTTTTGATTATTTAATAATATATAAAAAAACAGAAAACTCATAGAGAACAAAAATGATAAACAGCGATCTTCCGGAAAAAATTAATTCAAAACACGCTGCGGAAATTTTTGCTGAACTTTACGGAGAAGATCATATTGAAACCGCGCGTAATCGTTACAATACATTAATAAATGAAATGTTTAACGGCAGTTTTCCGGAAACAGAATTGGTAAACACATCGGGAGACCTGCGGATTTTCAGCGCTCCGGGAAGAACTGAGCTTGCCGGTAACCATACAGACCATAACCGGGGAAAAGTATTAGCCGCATCAATTCAATTGGACAGTGTTGCTATCGTACAAAAACGAAACGATAACATTGTATTTTTTCGTTCCACCGGTTTCCCGGATGTAAAAGTAAAACTGACAGACTTACACGGCGCACCTGATTTACTGTCCAAACCGGAAGAAACTGGAACAACCGAAGCTCTTATCAGGGGAATTGCCGCCGAATTAAACCGCCGGGGATGCAGCATCGGAGGATTTTCAGCTAACGCTGCATCTATTGTACTGCCTGGTTCAGGGCTTTCTTCATCGGCGGCAGTAGAAGTGTTAATATGCCGAATCTTTGATTCTTTATACGGAGAAGGAAACCGTACGCCGCTGGAAATTGCGCAGATTGGCCAGTACGCAGAAAACGCCTACTTTGGAAAACCATGCGGATTGATGGACCAAACAGCCTGCGCTGCCGGCGGCGCGGTTGCCATTGACTTCGCCGACCCGGATAACCCAATTGCAGAGCAAATCAATTTTGATCTAACCGCTGCGGGTTACATTTTATGTGTAGTAAATACAGGCGGCAGCCACGCTGACTTAACCGCTGATTATGCGTCAATCCCTGCGGAGATGAAAGCGGTTGCCGGTTTTTTCGGCAAATCTGTACTTAGAGAACTGGATAAAGAAACAATCCTTAACCGCGCCGCTGATATACGAAAGAAACTAGGCGATAGAGCTTTACTGCGGGCGATACATTTCTTTGATGAAAATGCGCGGGTAGACATTATGCTCAATGCTCTAAAAAAAGAAGATATAAACCGGTTTTTAGTTTTGGTTAATGAATCTGGAAACTCTTCTTTGGAACTTTTGCAGAATGTGTATTCTCCTAACAACCCTGGAAGCCAGGGGATCACAACCGCGCTTACGTTAACAAAAGATTTTTTCCGCAGACAAAAAACAACGGCACAATTAGCTTGCAGAGTTCACGGCGGCGGTTTCGCCGGAACAATACAGGCTTATATTCCGGCAGACACGATAGACGCTTACCGTACCAACATGGAAGCAGTCTTTGGTTTAAATTCTGTAACACCGCTTCGAATAAGACCCAAAGGCGTTATAGAGTTGGTATTTTAGGAATAATTATAAACAAAATATTATCGCCTTGAATAATCGCTGTAATAATTGATATACTTAATCACCAGCCAAGATGGCTCAGTCGGTAGCGCAGCACACTCGTAATGTGCAGGTCAGGGGTTCGATTCCCCTTCTTGGCTAAAATTTTTCATAATTAATAAAATAATCAGATAACGATGTAAGTAACAATGATAAAAATTCGGGGAATCGAAACGAAGCCGCGGCTCCGAAGACACGAATGTGTCTGAGGAGTAAACCGCCAAGGATGGCGGTTTAGCGGCGTAGACGGCCTGGAAGCCTGAGACAGGATGTCGAAGGCTGTAAGGCGATTCCCCTTCTTGGCTAATATCTCATTTTATAGCTTCTAAACATTGAAATGATATATATACTTAATACTGTAGCTGTATTGAAGTCTATCCTATACTATGATAAGATAAGCTAAATTAAGGGAGAATAAAGAGCATGATTAAAATGTTTTCTGCTTTTACAGAAGAAATCGATGACGTTGATGCGGCTATATCCGAAATTTTAAGTCAGTTAGATTTAGAACATTCATTGATGAAAAACTCAATAGGCATTTTGCATTGCTACCATGAATTTATAGATAGCGGAGCCGTTAAAACCCTATCCGAAAAATTGCCTTTTGATATTATCGGCATCACAGTTCCTTATGTCTGCCTGTCCGGAAAAGCAAGTTCGATGGGGCTTATGCTCAA
>WQXE01000134.1 GCA_009784995.1 Treponema sp.
CTACTGTGGGGAGTTTTTTGTATTTCATGTTTTTTTCCTGATCATGTTTATAACACCAATAATGTTTTCATCTTTTATTATTTTAAGCATTAGAAGTCCAAGCGCAAAGTATAGTATTGCGTTTATCGTTAAAGGTAATCCGTAAGCGATAATACGTCCATGTCCTGCAAAAAATTCGTATAATTTAGGTGAAATAAAATAAATTGGAATAACAGCAAGCAACGAAAGAATAAGCATTTTTAAAATGTAAAATAAAGCAGGTTTTATAACAAAGCCAAGATTGATATTTGGATTTCTTCCAAGAAAAATTATCAGGATGATTGTATTTACCGCGCTTGCGATTGAAAGTGCGAAAGCAATTCCTGCGCCTTTGTATTGTCCCACTAAAGTTGCGGCTAGAATTATATTTACAACAAAAGAAATAATCCCCGCGATGGTCGGTGACTTTGTATCGCTTTGAGCGTAAAATGCTGGAGCGATAATCCGGTTAAGCGCGATAAATAAAAGACCGGGCATATGGAAAGTGAATGCGGCAAGAGTAAGAGAAACAGAATTTTCATCAAAACTGTGTCCCTGAAAAAGAAGGCGGATTAAATACTGCCCTTCCATTAAGGCGAAAAACGTGACAGGTATTGTTATTAAAGCGATTATATTAATAGAAGAAACAAGTCTTTTATTGTAAAGTTCCCACTGTGAGGTTTTCGCGTATTCTGTAAGATTTGGCAGAAGCACTGTTCCGATTGAAACAGCGAACACGCCAAGAAATAATTCCTGAAGCCGCAGCGAATACTGAAGACTCGAAACAATTCCTGCGCCAGCTCTTCCTGCCAATGCTGTGGAGACAAGGTCATTTAATTGATAAGCCGCCATTCCAATAATCGTAGGAGCGATTAATCGCAAAACTTTTTTCACACCAGGGTTATTAAACGCGCGTTTCAAACCTGTAATAAAAAATGTCTGTCCTTTTTTTAAAACAAACGGCAGTTGAATCGCGGCTTCCAAAAAGCCGCCTGTAAGAATACCAATTGCCATCGCTCTTGCGGGGTTTGCGGTAAACGGGCTAAGTACATAAGCCGCGATAATCGTAACAATGTTTAATAAAATCGGAGCGAGCCCGGACGGAGTAAAAATGTGAAGACTGTTTAAAACTCCCTGGAACAATGCCGCAAGCGAAATAAATCCAAGAAAAGGAAACATTACTCTTGTTAGCAAAACTGTTTCGTCAAATTCTTCCATGCCAAAAATTTTAACAAGAAGGGGAGCGGCTAAAATCCCTGCGCAAACCGCAAGTGTTACAAAAAATGTAAGGAATGTAAACATACATGATAAAAATTCTCTTGTTTTTTCTTTGTTTTCTTCCAGCAGGTATTCTTTAAAGGTTGGAATAAACGCTACAGAAATTGAACCTTCGGCAAAAAGGCGGCGGAATAAATTTGGCAGTATAAACGCCACAGAAAAAGCGTCGGAAAGAGCAGTAGTGCCAAGGAATCTTGCTTTGACCATCTCTCTTAAAAGACCAAGTACACGGGAAACCAAAGTAAGCAATGACAAAATCGAACCGTGACGAACAAGTGAAGCTGCCGTTTGCGCGCGTTTTTCGTTTGGTGCAGTTTCTATTTTAGTTTCTGTCATGGTTTTATCGTTTTCTGACATTGTTACCGCTGAACCCTGCCTGAAGCGTTTCCTGCTGCGAGTTTTTTTACTTCATCCACAGATACAAAATTAAAATCGCCTTCGATTGTATGTTTAAGGCAGCTTGCGGCTACCGCAAACTCAAGTTTTTCCTGAGCTTCCATTCCGTTAAGATGTCCGTAAATAAGCCCCGCGCTGAAACTGTCTCCGCCGCCTACCCTGTCTACAATATGAACGCCATACTTTTGCGAAAAATAAAAATTACTTCCGTCGTAGAGCATTGCGCTCCAGTTATTGTCATTTGCGGAAAATGATTCCCTTAAAGTGATCGCTACCTGCTTAAAGTCAAATTTGTTTTTTAATGCGGACGCGACTTCCTTGTAACCGTCATGGCTAATTTTGCCGGATGTCACATCACTTTCGCTGGCTTTAATGCCAAAAACATCGGCGGCATCTTCTTCGTTAGCGACGCAGATGTCAACATATTCCATAAGGCGGCTCATCACTTCCTGCGCTTTTTGGCGTGACCAAAGATTTGCGCGGTAATTTAAATCGCAAGAAACGGTCAATCCCTTTGCACGGGCTGCTTTACAAGCCGCCATACAAAGAGAAGCCGCGCTTTCAGAAAGAGCCGGCGTTATCCCTGTTAAATGAAACCAAGTTGCGTTTTGAAATATTTTGTCCCAGTCAAAATCAGATTCTTGCGCCGTTGCAATCGCGGAATGTGCCCTGTCATATATAACTTTGGAAGAACGCTGGGAAGCGCCTTTTTCCAAAAAGTAAATGCCAACCCTGTCGCCGCCTCGGACAATTAAAGAGGTATCAACACCGAACGCCCTCAATTTATTTACAGCGGCTTGCCCGATTTCGTGTTTTGGAAGTTTTGTAACATAAGCAGTTTCAACGCCAAATCCCGCAAGAGAAACTGCGACATTGGCTTCCCCTCCGCCGTAAGTCGCGCCGTAGGAATCGGCTTGAACAAAACGAAGATAACCTTCGGGCGCGAGCCTTAACATTATTTCGCCGAATGTGATAACTTTCATGGTTATAATAGTAGTGTAAAAAAAGTTTATTGGCAATTTGCTTAAGATAATCTATAAAAATTCTTTTTTAAAATTCCCTTTTATACTCTGTAAATTTCTATATCACCGTGTGCGCCAACCAATCTTTGATTTAAAGGATCAACGATTAAGTTCATACCTTCAAGAGGAATAGTGCCAAGAAGGATTTCTGTTATCCCTTCCATAACAAGCCCATGTACAACAGTATTGCGATCCTTCCAGTAAATTTCGACAGGTTCGGTTATTAAACACGTTTTTGGTACACCGTCCGCGAGAGCTACACGTTTTTTTCTAAGTATATCAAGACCCAGTTTTTGCCTGATTTCTTCACTAAAAACAAGAGGTTCAGTTCCGGTATCTACAATAACTTGTACATCAACTTGATGAACATCCAGCTCTCCGATTATTCCTCGTCTTGCGTCTCTTACATCGCCTGAGTTTTTTAAAGTTATATTTTCGTAAACTAATCCCATAGAACTAAATATAATATACAGATATTTGAACGTCAAGGAAAAAAGGTATCATTGATTATATCTTGTTTAGCAATGTATACTCCCAATATGAGTAGAAGTTTTGAGGCTGGAAAAATAAAAGCGCTGGCTATCGATCTTGATGGTACAACGCTGCTGCCCGACGGCGTTTTGGGCAAAAGGACAAGGCATTGTCTTAGAAAGTTGATCCAAAACGGAATGCAGATAATTATCTCGACGGGAAGAGCCGTTGGAGCGTCGGAAAAATACCGAAGCGCAATCGGCGCGACAGGGGCGATGGTGTTTTTTAACGGCGCCGAAGTTGTTGATGTTCCAAGCGGAGAAATTATTCATACCAGTTTAATCAATATGGAAGTTGTAGACTTTGGCACGGACATAGCGCGCGATTTGGGTGTGCATTATCAGGTTTATATGCAGGCGGGAATTTCGCCTGATACAGGTGAAAAGGACGAAAACCAAATATGGACTTCGCTTTTAATTGACAGGGACGGAGAAGAAGCGGAGTATTATTTAAGACATACAGGTGTTGTTCCAATTGTAAAGGATTTAAAAAAGGTTGCCGCTCTCCCTCTTAATGGCTGTATAAAAGGGATGTATATCGCAGACCCTAAGTTTCACGATGAAATCCGAAAAAGAATGACAGAGCGTTTTGGCGATAAAATCAGCGTTTTACGAAGTTATCCCACCTTTTTGGAAATTTTAAATACCGGTGTTTCCAAAGGTGAAGGGTTAAAAGTTGCCATGAAACACAGGGGTCTTAAGGCTCATGAAGTGATTGCCTTTGGCGATGAGGAAAACGATGTATCGATGTTCCCAGTTGCCGGTTTCGCTTGTGTCCCGCAAAACGCCAGGGATAAAATCAAGGAACTTGCCGATTTTATTTACGGTCCCAATACAGAAGAAGGATTGGCGCAGTATTTGGAAAAAGTGTTTTTTTGAAGATTTTTTACCTCTAGACAAAAATTTCCATATATGATAAAAATAAAACATGATATTTCCTTTAAAAGAACTCATCGAATATGATGAAAACATGTATGAAATAACTTCAGCATCCTCACGCAGAGCTTATCAGCTTTCTTCTGTGTTGGAAAAAGATGAAAAGGATGATTGGGACGGAAAAATGGTCGCGCTTGCCGCCATGCAGGTTTTCACCAAAGAAGTCCAATTCCGCCTGGAAGCTGAATAAATAATTCCGTTGGATACCTCCCCAATTCCCGTTTTAATTCTTTTTGGTCCGACAGCGTCAGGGAAAACGGGTGTACTCTTTGAACTTTCCGAAAAATTACAAATTGAGGTTGTCTCTGCCGATTCCATGCAGGTTTACAAAGGTATGGACATTGGGACTGCCAAGCCTTCGATTGATGAACGCAGGCGGCTTACCCATCATTTAATTGATATACGGGAACCTTCGCAGCAATTTAACACAGGGGATTTTGTCCGCCTTGCCGATGAAGTCTGTACGCAGATAGCCGCCGGCGGTAAATTGCCTGTGGTATCCGGCGGAACAGGTTTTTATCTTAAAAACTTTATTATGGGTTTAAGTGATGCGCCTCCTTCGGACATTAAAATTCGAGAACAGTTAAAACAGGAATTATACGATAAAGGCAAAGGCGCTGGCGCTTTAATGGAGGAGCTTGCCGCTTGCGATAAAGTAAGCGCGAATCGTATACACATAAATGATGAATACCGCCTGCTTCGCGCTTTAGAAGTTTTTCGCTCTTGCGGACGCCCGCTTTCTTCGTTTGAAAAAAATTCAAAGGCTCATGGCGTAGCGAGTAATTCAAAATACCGCTTTATTATAATTGGTCTTTCACGACCAAGAGATGAACTTTATAGGCGTATCAATCTTCGTTGCCAGCAAATGTTTCAGCAAGGGTTGGCAGACGAAGTTCGCTCACTTTTTGAAAAAGGATATACACCGAATGATCC
>WQXE01000135.1 GCA_009784995.1 Treponema sp.
ACTGCTGTAGAAAAATTATTCTGAAGATAAATAAGAACAAAAAATAATCCTGTAACCAATACAGGCGGCAATACTCCTGTATAAAG
Organism: Treponema sp.; assembly: GCA_009784995.1. Classification (GTDB taxonomy): domain Bacteria; phylum Spirochaetota; class Spirochaetia; order Treponematales; family Breznakiellaceae; genus WQXQ01. The sequence goes on from WQXE01000135.1 coordinate 87, forward strand.
ATTATTAAAATTAGAATTACCTTCCTGACTATTGGCTTTTTTATCAAATATATGAGCCAGATAAAGCGGAAGCACAAACTTTACCATTTCGGAAGGCTGGTATGACATTGAACCGACTTCTATCCAGCGTGACGCGCCATAACGTTCAATCCCTATTCCGGGTATTAAAGTTAATACGCATAAACCCGCCGCGATAAACACAAGCGGCATTGTAAATTTTCTGACAATATTAATATTAATTTGCGCGAAAACAAAAAACGCCGCGATTCCAATCACGCCGAAAATTAATTGCCTTATAAAAAAATAATATCCGTCTCTAAAAAATCTTTCCGCGAATGAATATGAAGCTGAATAAAGAGTAACAAGACCAACACCAAGCATAAGAATTACGCAAAAGTAAAACAGATGAACTGTTGATTTATGATTTACTGTTCTTTCAACATCAAATTGATACATCCGGCTTCCTTATTGAATCTTTAAAGTTGATAGAGCGATAACCGCGAAAATTCCGCCCAGTATCCAAAAACGGATTACTGTTTTTATTTCCGACCATCCCATTAATTCATAATGATGATGAAGCGGAGCCATTTTAAATACCCTTTTCTTTCTTAATTTAAATGACGCTACCTGTATGATAACAGAAGCGATTTCCAAAACAAAAACTCCTCCGATAACCAGAATGAGTAACTCTTTTTTTGTAATAAGTGAAATAACCGCGATTACACCGCCTAACGAAAGTGAACCTGTATCACCCATAAAAACTTCCGCCGGGTGAGCGTTAAACCAAAGAAATCCCACACACGCGCCTGCCGCGGCTAAACAAAAAACTGTTAACTCCCCCGCTTCCGGAATATATGGAATACCAAGATATTCAGAATAATCTACTCTTCCTGTAATATAAGTTAAAACCGCGAGTGTTAAAAAAACAATTATTAAAAGTCCCGCTAAAAGTCCGTCGAGCCCGTCAGAAAAGTTTACCGCGTTTGATTCGCCAACAACAAGTAAAACCGCGAAAGGAATCCACCATAACCCCATGTTTAAAACAGGATCTTTAAAAAATGGTATATACAAAGCGGTTGTATCTTCCGTGCCTGTAAAATAAATTATTAAAACAATCGCGATAGCCGCGCCAAACTGCATTATTAATTTTACCCACGCGGGAAGTCCGTCAGAATTACCTCTTGTTACTTTTAAATAATCATCGATAAAACCAATCGCGCCAAATACAAGGAACGCTCCCATCGTTATCCAGATAAGCCTGTTTTGCAAATTACCCCATAATAACATGGCGATAACCACAGACATTATTATAAATAATCCACCCATTGTGGGAGTTCCGGATTTTATTAAATGCGTCGCGGGTCCGTCATGCCTAATTGACTGCCCGATTTTTAATGTTCTTAAAAATTCGATAATCCTGGCGCCAAAAACAAAACAAATTAACAAAGTTGTAAGAGCGGCAAAAGCGCTTCTGAATGTCAGATAACCAAAAACACGAAACGGTGTAAAAAAACTATATAAAAGTTCAATTAATTCATAAAGCACTGTTTACCTCCCGGGCGATTAACATGTCAGTTAATCTTTCCAAAGCGCATCCGCGCGAGCCTTTTAAAAGCACAAGATCGCCTTGTTTTATAAAACTGTCAAGAGCCGCTGAAAGCTCATTTATATCATTTGTATAAAAATACGGTTTATCGTTATCGCGAAGGTTTCGCGCGGCTTTTTCGATTTTTTCTCCGAATAAAAATATTTTTTTCGCCGCTGATACCGATAAAAGAAATCCAATCTTTTTATGTTCGGAATCAGACATAACACCTAACTCAAGCATATCCGCGATAACATATATTTTTCTTCCGGGCCATTCAATAGAATCACAGAACTCAATACTTTTCGCGGTAGATTCAGGGTTAGCGTTATAACAATCACGAATAACAGTAACTCTTCCTTTTAAAATTTCCAGTCTTCCAAAAAGTGGTTTAACGGATTCCAAACCAAGTTTAATCGCTTTATCGCTGACAGGTATTTCTTTCGCGATCGCTATAGCCGCCATAGCGTCATCCAGATTATGTTTACCGGGAAGAGCGAAATTTATTTTTTCTCCATTCCATAAAATTTCTGTACCTTCGATGCCAAGACTTCTAGCTCCGCCGAATTCTTTAAAATTATTCGCGCTGTAGTATTTTATTTTTCCATTAACACCATCCGCGAGTTCTTTAGCGAATTCATCATTTTCCGGAACCAGGGCAATATCATCATTATTTAAAAATTTATAAATACATTTTTTTTCGTTAACTATTTTCTCTTTACTGCCGAAATATTCGATATGGGCAGAACCTATGTTTGTGATTAAAGCGATGTTTGGTTTTAGAGCGTCTGTGATTTCAGATATTTCATCCGGTCGATTCATTCCTAACTCGAACACGCCAACTTCGTGTTCAGCTCTAACATTAAAAACAGAAAGAGGAAGCCCTGTTTCCGAATTTAAATTACCTTCGTTTTTAATAACATTTTTTTCTATCTCGATTATCGCCGCGGTAATTTCTTTTGTAGTGGTTTTTCCCGATGATCCTGTTATTCCAATTTTTCTAAGACGCGGGAATTTATTCAGATAAAACTTAGCGGAATCCTGTAACGCTTTCATTGTATTATCTACTGTTATTAAATCTTTTCCCATTTCTTTCGCGAGATTTTCAAGATTAAAACTTTCTATTTTAGAAGAATCTACTACCGCCGCTACCGCGCCCGCTTTAAACGCGGATGAAACAAAACTGTGCCCGTCGCAAGTTGTACCGTCAAGCGCGAAAAAAAGCGTGCCGGGGTTTACTTTACGGGAATCAATAGCTATGGAAGTAAACCCTTCATTCGAGGAAAAAATAACATGACGCGCTTTGAGTAATGAAGCAAGTTCGGCAAGACCCATAAGAGGGTTATTCAAAGAGTTAGTAGAACTCATTATCCTTTCCCCCCCTAATTCGTACCTGAAGATAATACTCAGGCGGTATCTTTTTAAGCTCAAGCTGATTTTGAGCGATAAAATCAATTCTTTCCGGTGATGAATTTTCCGCGATACCCGCGATTAATCTTTTATTACTTTCTATCCATTCGGTTTGAGTTTGTTCAAGACGCGCCAACTCCCTTGAAAGGTTTTGGTATCTGTTTGACTGCCATACAAGAAGGCATAATAAAACAGGAATTGATAAAGCCAAAAAATAAAGTAATAAATATTTTTTAATCATCAACATCTCCATCCAGCACTTTTTCGATTACGCGCAATCTGGCGCTTCTTGAAGGAGGGTTTCGCTCAATCTCTTCATCTGTTGGAACAACACCTTTTTTTGCCAGCAAATTGATTGAGCGACGCCCTACACATTTACAAATCGGCGCATTTTCAGGGCAAATACAGTCTTTATTCATGGATTTAAAGAAATTTTTTACAATTCTGTCTTCCAATGAATGAAAACTTATCACACCGAGCCTCCCCCCTGAAGGCTCAAGTACCCTAAGCGCCGCCCCAAGGAGCGATGGAAGCTTAGATAACTCTCCATTTACAGCTATACGCAATGCCTGAAATGTTCTGGTCGCGGGATGTATAGGTCCGTGCCTGTAAGAAGCCGGCACAGCCTTTTTAACCAACTCGGCAAGAGCCGATGTTGTTGTAATTGTTGATTTTTGTCTTTCGTTAACGATTAATGACGCGATACGGCGTGAATATTTTTCTTCGGCGTTATTGTAAATAAGGTCGGCAAGCTCTCGTTCAGGAAGACGGGCGATAAGTTCCGCCGCTGTCACTCCCGCCGATGTATCAATACGCATATCCAAAAATTCATCTTTTTCGAAAGTAAAACCTTTTCCGCTAACTTTATAATGATAAGAACTTATACCTAAATCAAATAAAATTGTATCCGGTCTTTTAAATTCTGACGGATAATCCGCGAAAAAATCATGTGACCAGCCGTTGTAAAAATAAACCCTGTCTTTATATTGTTTTAATCTTTCTTTGGCGATATTTAAAATTTCGTTGTCAGCGTCAATCGCGATTATTTTTAAATTGGAATATTTCGAAAGAAAAGCAAAACTATGTCCGCCTTCTCCCGCATTCGCGTCGATCATCAATTCATTATCTTCTCTTGGACCCAAAAGGTTCAAAGATTCATCAAGCATAACGGAGGTGTGAGTATATTCTGTCATTATTCACCGCTCCCCGTATTATTTTTTAATTTGCTGCCAAGTTCTTCTGACGCTGTATAAAAATCATCTTTACTTTCATCAAGACATTTTTGATAGTTATCTTTGTCCCAAATTTCGATATATTCGCCCTGCCCCAGAACCACGCAATCTTTTGAAAGCCCGGAAAACTCGCGATATCCTTGTGTTATTGGAATTCTTCCCGCTTTATCGATTTCTATTGAATGTGAATTGAAAATACGCCTTCTAAAATCGCGATCTTTTTTATTTAACAAATTGGTATTTTGGCTGTATTGCTTAAGCAATTCCATATAAACATTTGTGGGGAAAAGCCATAGGCAATTTTCATAATCGCATTGAGTAATTGTAAGTTGAGAATCGTCTAATATTCTGCGCAAAGACGCAGGCAGGCTGATTCTGCCCTTTTCATCCAATGTTACAGTATATTCCCCGGTTAGCAATTCCATACCACTATTTCCTACTTTCTCCCACTTAATCCCATTTACATATCATTTTACTATGAAATTCGCGTTCGTCAAGCACTATTCATAATATTTTTCATAAAATACTAAAAAAAGCAAAAATTTTAGCTATACATTCATATAGTATTTAGGGTAAATTGCGTGTTTTTGTTACATAAGTTATGATTAGTAATGCACATTAGCGAATATTTTTTGGTTTTCCCCGAAGGTGATGTTCAGGAGATAGGGGGCAGACTCCCCTTTAACGCTCTGGTTGATATGAATGGAAACGTACTTTCCCTGCCCTTGCCAAC
>WQXE01000136.1 GCA_009784995.1 Treponema sp.
GCTCTTGGAATGGCAAAAAATCTTATGGATTTATATCGGAATACTCCGATTCACGAAGCTGCTTTGAATCTGCTAGAAAGTATATCTACTCCTTTAAAGACGGAAAAAAAAGCAAATTGGTTTAAAGACCGCATTATATTCCCAAAAATTGCCAGCGCTCCTGTTGATTCAACTATTTGGAATAACATAGTATTTGGTTTACGAGAAAACTGTATTATTACTTTTTTATATACTGGTGCAGAAAAACAAAAAATGCGACGGGTTCGCCCTTATCAGCTTCTTTTTGATCGATACACATGGTATCTTTTTGCGCATGACGAAGATCAGAGCGAAATGCGAATATTCAATCTTTCCAGAATAACAGATGTAACGCTCACAAATGATAAATTTACCATCCCCCGTGATTTTGATTATCGCAGTATAGAAGGCACAAGTTATTTTGGTGTATTCAAAGGAATAAAAACTTACAAATTTGTTATTGCAATTACCGGCGACACACGCTGGATAACAGAGCGAGTATGGGCAGACGATCAAAAAATAAAAAATATAAAAAACGGTATTGAATTATCTTTTACCAGCAATCAGCTTGATAAAGTTTTAGATTTTATTCTTTCAATGACTCCCAGAACAAAACCACTCGCACCAAAAATATTGGTAGAACGCTGGGAAACTGCGATTAAGGAAGCAAGAAAACTGATCTAAAATCCGCTAGAACCTATGAGTGATACCATATGTTCCATTCATCAAAAGAAAGATTCAAAACCTTATCGCTGCGTTTTTTACTTTCATTAAAATATTTTCCTTAACTTTTGTTATTTATTTTAACAAATACTTGCGCAGCATTCTAAAAAATTCTTCTATATCAATTGGTTTGCCTATGTGATCATCCATTCCGGCATTAAGACACTTTTCAATATCTTCTTTAAAAACGTTAGCTGTCATCGCGACAATTGGTATCCGCTTTTGGTTTTTTATTAGTTTTTTTTCTATTTCTCTGATTCTGCTGGTCGCTTCGTAGCCGTCCATTTCGGGCATCTGCACATCCATTAAAATTAAATCATAACTATCAGGGGATTTTTCAAATAATGTTACAGCTTCTACGCCGTTCCCGGCAAAGTCCGCTACTAAAAGTGTAGGGCTTATTAATGATTCTACAATTTCGCGGTTAATTTCTACATCTTCGGCAAGAAGAATTTTATAACCTTTAAAAATTCCTGTATTGTCGGTATTTTCTCTTTCCTGCAGATTATTCGATCCAATAACTTCAGTAATGACATCAACTATTGCCGATGGAAAAAGCGGTTTGGAAAGGAATCTGTCAACTCCCGCTTTTTTTGCTTTTTCCGCGATGGAACTCCATTCGGCGGCGGAAATCATTATTACAATAGTATGTTCAGGCGAATTGGATTTCGCTTTTAATTCTTTCGCGAGTTTAATGCCATCCATATCAGGCATTTTCCAGTCGACAAAATAAATGTCATACATTCCTTTAACACCGATAAGCGCTAAAGCTTCCTGTCCGCTTAACGCGACATCACAATCTGATCCAAAACCCTGTAAAACATCTTTAAAGTAATCGAGTATCTCCTGATCGTCATCAACAGCCATTATAGAAACATTGTCCCAGTTGATGCCAACTTCGGATAAACTGTGTATTTTTCTTTTTCCGCGCTTTGCTTTAAAAGTAAAAGAAAATGTCGAACCTTTTCCAACTTCAGATTTTAGCTCAATTTGCCCGCCCATAAGCTCGACAATATTTTTGGAGATAACAAGACCTAAACCTGTTCCGCCAAACTTGCGCGATGTTTTTGAGTCCGCTTGTTGAAACGAACTAAAAAGCTGCTGCTGCTGTTCTTCGCTTATACCAATTCCCGAATCTGTAATTGTTATTTGAATTGTATAAAAATCATCTTCCCTGTTTAAAAACCGCGTATCCAGTTTTATGGTTCCTTCTTCCGGCGTAAATTTAACAGCGTTACCTAAAAGATTTGTAATAACCTGCGCGAGACGCTGATCGTCGCCTATCAGCGAACGGGGAATGGATTTATCGATATGTATCGAAAGCTTTTGCATTTTTTCATCGGCGCGGAAAGCTACGATATTAACAACGCGCTGAAGAACTTTTTCAAAGTCAAACTCTTCGTTTAAAAGCTCAAACTTATTTGCTTCGATTTTTGACATATCCAAAACATCATTAATGACACCTAACAAATGCTGCGAAGCGTTTTCAATTTTTTCAAGACAATAATCTTTGCGTGATATATCACTTGCTGTTTTTCCGATAACTGTCATGCCTATTATCGCGTTCATGGGAGTGCGAATTTCGTGCGACATATTGGAAAGGAATACGCTTTTTGCCAATGAAGCGGCTTCCGCTTCCGCGCGTAATTTTTCGGTATTTATTAAAGCGTTTTTTTCTTCGGTTATATCTTTTAAAGCCCCAGCGGTACGAACGGCGTTTCCTTCATTATCGCGAATTGTTTCACCGCTGCCTCGGACATAAATGTATTCGCCGTTTTTCTTTCGCAGCCGGAATTCAAGGTAATAGGGAGTCTTTCCAGTTTTATCTAATAAGTGGTTTGTTAAAGCTTCAACCGCTTTTTCCAAATCGTCCGGATGCAGACACTCTCCCCAGCTTCTTATAATATTGGGAAAATCATTTTCGTCAGAAAATCCCAGCATTTGTCTTATATCGTCTGAATAAATAACAACATTGTCCAAATTAACAGGATCGTCTTTTACAATCTCCATATCCCATAATCCGATTTTTGTTGACTTAATAACCAAATCCAGTTTTGTCAGCTGAAGTTCATTAAGTTCTTTTGAACGAATAAGTTCTTCTTCCCGTTTTTTTATGACAGAAAGATCGTATAAAAATCCCAATCCGATAAATTCATCTTCATCTTTAACGCGTGTTAAAGTTAATTCACAAGGCAGAGGTATTCCATCCGCCGTTTGATGGTACCGCTCTGTTTTTACAACTTCTCCTTCCATCGCGAGATTCATAATATCCAATGCGTCATTATTGGCAGGTCTTCCGTCCTTTAAATATTTAGGCGCGAAATCCTGAAAATAACGTTCTAAAATTCTTTCCTTGGGAGCTTTAAACATTCTGGAAAGTTCCTCATTGCAGTCGATAACCGCGGGAGGATCACCTGTAATAATTGTCATACCAACAGGTATATTTTCCAAAAAAGATTTATTAATACGAGCGGTTTTAAGAATTTCTTTTTCCATCTGATCGCGAATTATAGCGTTTGAACAAAGGAACGCGGCTGAACGCATCATATCCGCGTTTTCTTCATCAAAATAACGTTCATTACGATGATCGCTAAAAATTACAAATCCCCACAATTCACCTTTAAGAAAAATTGGCGTAACAAACGCGGAAATAATATTATATTTCTTAAATAATACTGCTTCATTTTCTGGCAAAACACTTACCGGGCTATTAATGGATTCACCTGTTTGAAACATACTTTCCCAGCGAGGCGCGAATTTCGCGTACGACATATCTTTAAGTTCCGGCGTAGTTTTGGTTGTTCCTCCCGATTCTCTGTCCCAGCGGTAAACCTGCGATGTGTAAAGCCCGTCCGGTTGTGTATAATTTTTCCAAACATTAATTCTATCTAAATCCGCCATATCCGCGATCACCCCCATACCGGTGGTCATCATAACGTCAAATGTGTCATTATTATTTGAAAGGAATATAGTCGCGGCTTTATTGAGCGCGTCCGACATTTTTTTGCTGCGTTCCAAAGCTTTAAACGCGTCATTTATATTATCGCGGTTTTCCATAGTTCATTATAACAGTTATTAATATATTTTAATACGCAAAATAAAAAAAAGCCCCGTTTAACGAGGCTTTTATTATAGAAATTAATATATTGATATATCAGTTTTCTTCGCGGATAATAGCTTCTCTAAATCCCGCCGAAGTCATTTTTTCTATTGTCGCTTGAACGTCAATTCCCGGAACACCGGCGATTACAACACGGTAAAATTCAATATTGTCTCCGTTAGTATATCTTTCATAAGCGGGATTGAGTCCTGTCGCTTTTAATTTATCAAATGATTCAACCGCGTTTCTCGCGACCCTGTACGCTCCTACCTGAAAGCGGTAATTTCTATTAGGTATTATAGTTATATCCGGCATCAATCTAAATTGAATAACCGGTTGTATGGGTTGAAGCATAACAGGCTGAGAAACAAACACCGGGCTGGCAGATGTAACTGATATTACATTTTGCTCATTTATAATTGGTATTGTATTATTTGTAACAGTATTTGGAACTGTTGGTATCGATTGTACTTCATCAGATAAAATTTGAGACCCAATAACAGGTGTACTTACAGCGGGTGTACTTGTAACAATTCTTTCTATACTAGTGACAGTAACCGGGGCTGTTCCTGTTACGATCATATCAAGTTGTTCCGCGGCGGCTCTTGAAACATCGATTATTCTCGCGGGAACAAAAGGTCCCCTATCGTTTACCCTGACTGTAACGCTTTTATTGTTATGCTGATTTGTAACAGTAAGCATTGTCCCAAAAGGCAAACTTGGGTGAGCCGCGGTAAACTGGGATGAATCAAAAATTTCCCCTGACGCTGTCGGACGGCCTTCAAATTCCCTGCCATACCAGGACGCGATTCCATCCTGCCTAAAAACATCCATACTTTGAGCTGCCAGCTGAAATGGAATAACAACCGATATAAGTAAAATAATTACTATAATATATAACTTTTTCATACCGAAATTATCGGCATTTTTTAGGCAAAAAAAAAGTTTGGCAACGACCTACTTTCCCACAGTTTAGAACTGTAGTATCATCGGCGCAGGAGGGCTTGACTTCCGAGTTCGAAAAGGGATCGGGTATGCCACCTCCGCAATAGTCACCAAACATTAATTTAATTAAGGAACAATAATATGGTCAAGCCTCACGGCAGATTAGTATTGGTCGGCTTAACATATTACTATGCTTAGACCTCCAACCTATCGACCAGGTAGTCTTCCTGGTACCTTTAGGGGGGTTAA
>WQXE01000137.1 GCA_009784995.1 Treponema sp.
CGAGAGTGACGGGACTTGAACCCGCGATCTCCGGCGTGACAGGCCAGCGCGATAAACCAACTTCGCTACACCCCCAAGGTCTCTTTAACATATCAAAAAATAAAAATTAAGTCAAGTGTTTCTTTAAATTTGTCTGTATTTTCAAAAGATATATAAATTGATACACTAACCATACTATGAATTATTCAAACGCATTTATACCCACACTCAGGGAAGTCCCCGCAGACGCGGTAATCGCAAGCCACAGGCTCATGTTCCGCGCGGGGCTTTTACGCAAACTTGCCAACGGGCTTTTTGCCTACCTACCCCTTGGGCTTCGATCCTTTCGCAAGGTAGAAAAGATCGTACGAGAAGAGATGGACGCCATTGGCGCTCTTGAAATAAAACCGACAGTTGTTGTCCCCGGCGAATTATGGAAGGAATCAGGCCGTTGGGACGCGATGGGACAGTCGCTTCTGCGTGTAAAAAACCGTCTGGATAACGATTTTGTCGTTTCACCGACTGCCGAAGAAGCGTTTACCGCAATCGTGCGTGACGAACTTTCCAGTTACCGTCAGCTGCCGCTCGCGCTCTATCAAATTAATACCAAGTTCCGCGATGAAGTCCGCCCGCGTTACGGAGTGATGCGAGGGCGCGAGTTTGTAATGAAAGACGCCTATTCATGGCACGCAGATGAAAAAAGCCTTGATGATACTTACCAGGCGATGGGACGCGCGTACCGCCAGATTTTTAAACGATGCGGGCTTTCTGTCATTCCGGTAAAAGCCGATTCGGGCGCGATGGGAGGCAGCGGTTCGGAAGAGTTTATGGTAGAAAGTGATGTCGGCGATAATACGTTGATTTTATGCAAGTGCGGTTACGCGGCAAATGTAGAAAAAGCATCCTGCGCGCAAGATTTTGCCGCGCAAGCTTCGATTGAAGACGCGAAAGCCGCTGCAGCGAATACTCCAGCGTTTGAAAAAATTGACACACCAAATGTAAAAACAATCGATGAACTTTGCGATTTTTTAAAAACAAAACCACAGTCATTTATTAAAACGTTGATATATCGAGCTGTCAATGTCGAAATCGATCTTTCTTCCGCTCCCGGATGCGGTAAATTGGAAAGAACAAAACCATCTAAAGACGCGCCTGAAGTTTATACCGAGGCTTTTTTTGCGGTAGCAATAAGAGGCGACCTTGATGTAAACGAAGTAAAACTTGCTGCGATTCTTAAAGCAAGCGAAGTAACTCTCGCCTCTGATGCTGATGTTATACGCCTTACAAACGCGCCTGTAGGATTTGCAGGACCTGTGGGTTTAAACACTCTTCCGCTTGTAATCGATCATTCTGTAACAGCGATGAATGACGCTGTCACAGGCGCGCTCACAAAAGATTTACATTACAAACACGCCGCTTACGGCAGAGATTTTAACGCATGGATGATCGAAGATTTACGCACCGTAAAGATGGGAGATAAATGTTCGATTTGCGGCGGTGAATTGTACATAAAAATGGGGAACGAACTGGGTCATATTTTTAAACTTGGTTATAAATATACCCGTTCTATGAATGTAAGTTTCCTAGACGAAAATGGAAAAAGCCAAATACCAACGATGGGTTGTTATGGCATCGGTGTCGATCGCACGCTTGCTTCCGTTATCGAAGAACACCACGATGAGACAGGAATTATCTGGCCAATATCTGTCGCGCCTTTCCATGTAATTATCGTTCCAATTAAATATAACGGTACGATGAAAGAAGTGTCAGACAAACTTGTTAATGATCTAACCGCCGCAGGCATCGAAGTTTTACTTGATGATCGAGATGAAAGACCCGGCGTAAAATTCAATGACGCAGACCTAACGGGAATTCCCTACCGTGTTGTTGTCGGAGACAAGGGTCTATCACAACAGCCGCCTGTCGTCGAAGTAAAACGCCGAGGTGAAAAAGATAGTTTTATGTTAGATCTCGATAAGGCGGCTGGCGAGCTTATCGGAAGAATTAAAGAAGAATTAAAACAATTTATGTAGTCCTTGCATGTTTATAATCCCTTATTGAATTATCTTTCTTTTGCATACTGCGGTAATACTCGGCTTCCTTAAAAATTTCAAAAACATTATTTAAAAATATTTTATCGTTATTAATCGATATTTTTTTTGATGAAAGAAATTTAACGTAATCTTCACTGCCTTTTTTAATAGTAATACCTGCCATTCCCTGTAATTCATTAAAACCAAAACTGCATTGATAGGGCTCGTTTGATTTTAAATCGACACGGTTTTTTTCCAGCTGTATAATCAACGCATCATAAAGGCGGCCTAACGGGTTTTCGATAAATGTATTATCAAGCTGCCTGTACAAAAGCCAAATACGTTCCGACATTATACCTGTAAGTTTTACAACCATATCAGGCTGTTCGTTAATAAGTTTGGAAAAGTTCTCGCGGTTTACAGCTAACAATTTGCAGTCTTCGTAAATTTCTGCGGTAGCTGCCCTGGGTTTATCCTCCAGCATTGCCATTTCGCCGAAAATATCACTTTTTCCAAGAACCGCTAAAACTATCTCCTGGTTATTTACCATCTTTGTAATCTTTACAGAACCGCTTTGAATAATATATAGATTGTGTCCTTTTTCACCTTCGGCAAAAAGCAGGCAGTCTTTTGGATATGTTTGCATCATTACATTTACAGGGTAAGAAGGCCTGTCAACAGTAGCTTTTGGCAATAAATTATCAATTTTTGTTTTAATTTCGCTGTTATTTTCTGCATCAGGATAATTTACTAAGTATTGCTGATACGAATATACTGCCTGATTTATTTTTCCGCTCTTTTCATAATATTCACCTAACTTAGAAAGTATAGAAGAATCTTCAACAGACGTGCTTTTTAACATTTGATGAGACAAATGATCGTTTAATTCACGCAGCCGAATAGAAAATTGCTTAATATTTTTAATTGCTACAGAACTTGCTTTACTTATAAGTTCGCCGTATTGTTTGCGTTCTACTACAAGCAAAACAACATCGGTAACTGCAACAGCCGACTCAATATAACCATGACCTGCCATAACAGAAACAACTCCGAACATGTCCCCGGGACCTGCGGCATTTCCAACCATATCTCCTGTATTACGAAATACCCGTACCCTGCCTTCTTTAATTATAAAAAATTTATCCGCATTCGGTTTTACTTCTACAAAGATATACGAATCTTTTGAAAGTTTTAAAATAACAGGTTGAAACATTTACTTCCCTCACTTTTCTTTTGCAAATCGCAGCCCCGCAGTAACTCCTGCGCCCCAAAGATACGGATAACCAAGGCGAAACGCCGGCTCCAAATAAATAAACCTTGAAAAATTAAAACGACAGCCGGTTGTTAAACCAGCAGAAATCATAAAATGAGTTTCATCATAAATAGAAATAATAACACATCCGCCTTCTGTCTGAATAAAAGGACGCACCCTGCCTGTACTAAGATATGTACGCAGAAGCAGTCTAGGTTCTATTACATTTACATTATTCAAATCATTATGAAAGGAACTCTTTGCAGCAACGCAAAAAAAACTATTTACATCAAGCCCTAAAGTTAAATCAACAGAAATTACCATATTATTATATGAATTGCCATTCAATTCATTACCCACCCCGGCAAAAAAACTATCAATCCCAAAAACAGAAACAACAGTGAATAAACAAAAAACTCCAAAAAATATTTTCTTCATTGTTTACTCTCTTTCCTTTTCATTGCCACTTTCCTTTTTTTATGCTATATTTAATGTATTATGGAGGCATGCCATGACCCAACAGGCTGAACTACAGAGAAAAATTGACAAAATTCCCCCAAAATACTTTGGAGAAGTCATCGATTTTTTAGGATATATACAGCACAAGGCGCAACAGGAAGCAAATAACATTGAACAGGAAGAACGCAAAGTGAATATACAAAAAAGCAGTGACGGAAAACTCATTCTTACAAAGGAAGCACTAGATGAAATGATCAAAAATTCGCCGCTTTCAAAATCGCTTTCAGGGATTTTACATACTGACATGACTATCGAACAAATCCGTGAAGAAAGGTTAGCAAGACAATTAAAATGAAAAAAGCTTTGATTGACACTAATATCGCGCTTGATATTCTGCTTAATCGCAAACCATTTTACGAAAAATCTATAGCTGTTCTTGTATTGGCAGAAAAGGGAATTATTTCCGGATATATTTCCGCTTCGGCTATAACAGATATCTTTTATCTTTCTCAAAAAGACCTTGGAAAAAAAGACGCAAAAGAAGCTCTTAAAAAACTTTTTACCGCATTCAAACCAGCGACTGTAACGGACAATCATATATACCAAGCGTTTGATCTTGATTGGGATGATTTTGAAGATTCTGTTCAATACATTGTGGGTGAAAGCCTTTCCGTTGATTATATCGTTACCCGCAATACTAAGGATTATATTTCCAGCACCATTCCCGCTGTTACACCGCAAGAGTTTATTCAGGTTATTTCTGTTATATAAAATCATTTACTCCTCAAACCTCCTTCCCAAAAATCCATCTCCCTCACCGCCGTTACCCGACCTCATTCCCAAAAAAACAATCAAGAATTTCTACCACGTACTCTCAACGAGCCCGTTAGGGCGAAGTTTCAAGAGTACCACACGAACCCATACCTTCGGTATGCACACGAACCTGTTATTCGAAAGCGATAACTGATACCTTAATTACCAAATTACGGATTCGCAAAATTGCTTAAGTTCGGCAAGTTCGCAGGGTTCGCCCAAAGCGGCGAGTTCGCCGCAGTAAAGCCGAGAGTGTTCCACAAAGCTCCGGCGTTTGCTGTTGTTATAAGTCCGCCGTTATTGTCGTTCGGGTTGTTTGATGTTCCCAACAGTCCGTTTCTTCTCCAGTTGTTTGTTAGAGTACCACCCGAAGCGATAGCGAAGACCCCACCATCATACCAGTCCTCAAATGTTTGAACCAAGGACACACAATTTATTACAGAGCCGTTCGTATTTGATCCTGCAATACCGGAAATCGTAGCCCA
>WQXE01000138.1 GCA_009784995.1 Treponema sp.
TATATTGAATCTAACGGTTTCGCTGTAATGGCAGGTATCGGTATCGAAGACGGCCGTGCGGTAAAAGCTCTCGATTCTGTAAAAGAACACCTTGAATCACCATACGGCATTGTCCTTTTGCAACCCGCTTACAAAGATTATCATTTAGAGTTAGGTGAAGTTTCTTCGTATCCGCCCGGGTACAAAGAAAACGCGGGTATTTTCTGCCACAATAACCCTTGGGTTACAATCGCGGAAACAAGACTTGGAAGGGGAACTCGCGCGTTTGAAACTTATTCAAAAATATGTCCCGCTTACCGTGAAGATGACAGCGACCTTCGCCGCATGGAACCGTATGTGTACGCGCAAATGGTAGCCGGAAAAGACGCACCCCGTCATGGCGAAGCGAAAAACTCCTGGCTTACAGGAACTGCAGCGTGGACTTTTGTAAGTATTTCCCAGTATATTCTCGGCGTTCGCCCTGATTATGACGGTCTTGTTGTTGATCCTTGTATTCCTTCGACTATGAAGGGCTTCACCGTTACCCGCCATTTCCGGGGCGCTGATTATCACATCACAGTTGACAATACCGCGGGCGTGGAAAAAGGCGTAAAGTCCATAACAGTAGACGGAAACGCGCATAACGGCGTAATCCCCGCCTTCGGTGATGGTAAAGTACACAAGATCATAGTTACAATGGGGTAAACATGCATTATAAGAATTTTACTACGGTCACTTACGCGCCGGCAGGTTATTTAAACGAAAGATCTATCGAGCAGTTAAAAGCCGATATCGACAAAACAGCGAAATACATCAAGCTGGATAAAATCTATCTTGAAACATACCGTTCGGAAGTTTTAATCGAACGGCAAAAAATGGAAGAAATAAAAGCCTTGTTTATCGAAAATGGTTATCAGGTTTCAGGCGGAATCACAACAACTGTCGCGAAAACATTAATGGGTAGTATGTGTTTTTCCGATCCAAATAACCTGAAACGTCTTGGAGAAATCTCTGCTTACACGGCGGAACTTTTTGACGAAGTTATACTCGATGATTTTTATTTTACAAACTGCCGCTGCGAATTATGTATCAAAGCGAAAGGAAATAAAAGCTGGGCAGAGTTTCGCCTGGCTTTAATGAAAAATGTTTCCGAAAACGTGATCATAAAAAACGCGAAAAAAGCAAATCCAAAAGTGAGTGTAGTAATAAAATACCCCAACTGGTACGACAGTTTTCAGGCTTGCGGTTACAATCTGGAAGATCAGCCGAAAATGTTTGACGCTCTTTACACAGGCACAGAAACACGCGACCCGAACTTTACGCACCAGAATTTGCCGCGCTATTTAAGTTATTTCCTGCCGCGCCTTATGGAGCGCGTTAAACCCGGGAAAAACGGCGGCGGCTGGTACGACCTTTTTGAATGCAGTATCGAAGATTATTTACAACAGGCGTATTTAACGCTTTTCGCGAAATGCCGCGAGCAGATGTTATTTTGTCTTCCGCTTCTTTTTAACGCGACTTCTTATTCCGCCGCTGTCGGCGCGTTTTACGATGAAGCTGACTTATTTATAGACAAGATAGGCGAACCTGTCGGTATCGCGTGTTACAAACCGTATCATTCGTTTGGAGAAAGACTTGTTCATGAACATATTGGCATGTCCGGTATCCCTTTAGACCCTTATCCGCATTATCCAACTGATGCAAAGACAATATTCTTAACAGCGGATGCCGCTTGGGATAAAGATATTGTAAGCAAAATTAAACAAAGCCTTTTAAACGGAAGTAAAGTTTTTATTACAAGCGGTTTGTATAAAAAGCTGGAAGGAAAAGGTATCGAAGACATTCTGCCGATGGAAATTACTGACAGAAAAGTTACAACCGATAATTTTACAACAAGCGCGTTTGGGTGGAATAACTGCGGATATTTAAAATCATCAGCACCTGTAACAATACCCCATGTCGCCTACAACGAAAATGATCTTTGGGTACTTTCTTCCGCGCTTACTCCGTATTCAAGTCATCCGATGCTATTGTGCGGTTCTTACGGCAATGGTAAACTCTATGTTGTTACAATCCCTGACGTACCCGCTGACCTTTACAAATTGCCAGCGCAAACTCTTACAATGCTGCGTAGTGAAATGGATTTACCCGTAACAATTGAATGCTGCGGACGTGTTGGTCTATTCCTGTATGACAACAACACTTTTATTTTACAATCATTCCTTGACAGACCTGAAATGGTAAGTGTGCGCGTTAATAAAGCCGACGCGAAGCTCGAGCCTTTCATAAAAATGCCGTGGATGCGTAATATGAAACCTGTGCGTAACGGGGAAAACGAAACAGTATATGAAGTGCAATTAATGCCGGGCCGCTATTCCATGTTTAAAATTGAGTAGTGTTTTAATTTCTAAACGAGTTAATTAAATTTTCCACGGCTCTTAAATAATCTTCGTTAGGATTATTATGTCTTAAATAAGATCCTCTGATTTTTGGCAGTTCTATATCCAATAAACGTTCTTTGAATTGTTTAATACTTTCAGGGTATTCCGGTAATTCCAAAATTAATCTTTCAAACCTGTTTATATTTTCTTCTGTGTAATAATATGAGTTATTATATATATTATTTCTGATTAAAATTCCATTACAAAATTCTATTTGTAACATGTATTCAATTTTCATTACCGCAAGAACTACAGGAGAAATATTATTTAGTTCACTGGAGTTAATTACTGTTTCAAACGAATAAAAAAAACCATTTGGCAGCCTTCCATATTCAATTTCTGAAAAAGGCAGCGCCGGTACGATGCCAAAACTTAATGGTCTGGCTATACCATGTAATATTGATAAAGCTTTTTCTGAAACATCAGTTTCCCGGAATCTTATATTTGCTGAACTTCGAAACCCGGAATTTATTAGCAAATCATTTTCTATAAAGTGTTTTCTTCTTGATGATGTACTATTTAACGCGGATAATACATTAGCTTCGATTGAATCAGGTAAAAATTCCCGCGGACGCTCTCCTATTATAGTAATGCCGGTTAATGATTCAAAATCATAATATTCTTCATCATATATATTATTATCAATTGTATCCTGCGCGTGGATAATAAAAATAATAATTAAGAATATAAAAATTATTAGAAACTTTTTATCAAACAACGCTTTTTATCTGTTCTTTTTCTTCCAAAAACGCTTCTACAATTAAAGGATCAAATTGTTCTCCCGCTCCGTCCATTATTATCTTAAAACCTTCATCCGCGGTAAACGGTTTTTTGTACGGGCGTTCGGAAACTAAAGCGCTGTAAACGTCGATGATTGCCATTACGCGCCCCTGTATTGGGATGTTTGTTTTTTCTAATCCGCGCGGGTATCCCAATCCATTCCATAATTCATGATGGTTGCCGGCTAATAATTTCGCGTTATGTAAAAATTCCTTATGATTTTCTGTTTTGGAAATTATTTTATCGATAATATGTTCGCTTTTTAATGTATGGGTTTTTATAATATTAAACTCTTCTTTTGTTAGCCTTCCGGGTTTATTTAAAATAACTTCCGGGATTGAAATTTTTCCTACATCATAAAGACATGCCGAGGATATAAGCAGCTCTATATCGATTTTATTAAGTTCATATGGATATACCCCGCGTTCCATCATTCCGTTAACTAATATCTTAAGATAAGATATTGTTTTTTCAATGCGGCCGCCTTTTTGTTCATTGCGGTTTTCAATCATATCCGCTAAAACAAACATTACTCCGTGTAATAAATCATTCTTTTGCTGCATTTTTCCTCCTAATCAGGCTGTTAAACAGGCATGCGTTTCAGCAAGCTGTTTTATTATCGGCAATTTCTGCGGACATTTTTTTTCACATTCACCGCAGGATGTACAGGCTTCCGCCGAAGCGCTTTTTAACCAACTCCATCCGTTTATTAAAGATTTGTATGTACTCTTCGCGTGTTCAGGCACTTCATAAACTTTATACATTATCATCGCTTCCAGGACAGCCGCGATCTCGATTCCCTGCGGGCATGGTTTACAGTAATTACAGCCTGTACAGTAAAGTTGCGCGAGGTTTTTATTTTCTTCCATCATTTTATTGATGTGTTTTACTTCTTCGTCTGTTAGGTGTTCCGCGCGGGAAGCGACTTCCGCGTTTTGTACAACCATGTTGATATCACTCATGCCGGAAAGCGCCATGTCTATATTTGGGTTTGAAAGAACAAAACGCAGCGCGAGTTCCGCGGAGCTTACGCGGGTTTTTAAAAGCCCCTGGATTTTTTCGCTGGCTTCTCCCAAGCGGCCTCCGCCGACAGGTCCCATTACAATTACACCTAATCCTTTTGTTTTCGCGTAAGCGATATTATCTTCGTTGGAACGGTCGATCATGTTATATTGAACAAGTGTTGATTCAAATAAACCGCTATCAACTATTGTTTTAAAATTTGCAGGGTCGTCATGAAATGAAAAAGAAAGATGTTTTATTAACCCTTGATCTTTTGCTTTTTGAGCGGCTTCAAGCGGACCGAACTTTTGTCCCTGCCATGAATTAAAACCTGAAAGACCGATTCCCCAAAAGTGATAGAAGTCGATGTAATCGGTATCAAGTCTTTTTAAAGAACCTTCAAGGCGTTTCATCCAGTTATCGCCGTCATTGTCTTCGATTGGATTTTTTGTGGACAGGTATACTTTGTCGCGGTATCCTTTGAGCGCTTTGCCTACAGAGTATTCGCTCAAAGAATCGCAGTAAAGGGGAGCTGTGTCGATGTAGTTTACTCCCAGTTCAAATGCTTTGTGCATTAAAGGAATTGCTAAATCGTCGTCGATTGCCTTTTTGCCGTCGATATCTTTCATGGGAAAGCGCATCGCGCCAAACCCAAGCGCCGAAAGTTTTATACCAGTTTTTCCAAATTCTTTGTATACCACATTGTCCTCCAAATTTTCTCACGGAGGCACAGAGGCACAAAGGACACGGAGGTTAATAA